>NZ_PYUQ02000010.1:0-94808 GCF_003030865.2 Halomonas sp. SL1
GGCAGCGTCAGATGTGTATAAGAGACAGGGACAGGTCAGAGAGGGGGTGGGTTGCCATGCATGGCAAAAGTAGCGCCCAGGGAAGGGGTCACAGCGCCCCTCGGCGACCTGTCGCCGGATCAGCCCCGAGAGCATCGGTACGCCATCAGGACTCGTCGTCGTCCTTGCGGCCCTTGCCACCCAGGTTCTGCTGCCAGAAGCGCATGTTCTCCTCGGCCATCTCGCGCATCAGCTCCATCGGCGTGTGGCGCATGGCCTGCTGCCACTGGTCCTGCAGGTGCTTCTGCTGCTCCATCATCAGCTGCGTGCCCTGCTCCAGGTAGCGCGCCAGCGGCAGCGGCTGGGCCATGTTGTAGACGCGGATGAACTGGGCCAGCAGGTCGTTGGAGAACACCTGGGCGTCGCCGTCGGCCTGCTCCTGCTCGATGATGATGGTCAGCAGGATGGTCCGGGTCAGGTCCTCGCCGCTCTTGGCATCCTCGACCCGGAAGGGCACCTCGTCGAGGATCAGCTTGCGCAGATCCTCGAGGGTCACATAGCGGCTCTGTTCGGTATCATAGAGCCGGCGATTGGCATACTTGCGAATCACGCGCACGGCGCTCTCCTTGTTCGAATCGGGTGGGCGAATGCCTCCTTATGCAGGTATTGTGCACCGCCTTACCGACCATGCAAGGCATACCGGCACCACGAGGCCCCATGAACCTGATCCTGCTCTCCCCCGACGACATCGAGAACGACCGCCTGGCCCGGGTGCGCGCCCCGCGCCGGCTCGCCCATCTCAGGGAGGTCCATCGGGCCCGCGAAGGGGACACGATGACGCTCGGCATCGCGGGTGGCGCCCTGGGGCGCGGCGAGCTGCTGAGTCTCGGCGAGCACGAGGCAGTGTTCGACGTGTCGGGGCTCGATCAGGCGCCGCCACCGCCGCTGCCGGTGCATCTGGTGCTGGCCCTGCCGCGGCCGCGAATGCTGGCACGCACGCTCGAGCATGTCACCGCGCTGGGCGTGAAGGAACTGACGCTCTTGAACACCAGGCGGGTGGAGAAGAGCTACTGGCAGTCGCCGGAGCTGTCCGAGGACAAGATCCGCCGCCATCTGGAGCTGGGCCTGGAGCAGGCCCGGGACACCCGTCTGCCGCGGGTGACCCTGGCCAAGGGCTTCCGTCCCTTCGTCGAGGACGACCTGCCGGGGCTCTTGGCCGGCCGCCGCGGGCTGCTGGCCCATCCCGGCATGCCGGACGCCTGCCCCCGCGGGGTCGAGGCGCCGACACTGCTGGTGGTGGGCCCCGAGGGCGGCTTCATCCCCTGGGAGGTGGAGAAGCTGGTCGAAGCCGGCTGCCAGGGCGTCCACATGGGGCCGCGCATCCTGCGCGTGGAGACCGCGGTCACCGCCCTGCTGGCGCGGCTATTCTGACGCCGACTCGGTCTCGGACTCGGCGGCCGATGACGACGATGCCTCACCGCCATCGGCCTTCCCGCTCTCTCTGTTCTCTCTCTTGTCACCGTTCTCCCCGTCATCGCCGGACGCCTCATCATCGGCTCGATGGGGCATCCGCGGCGCGTCGCCGTCGCAGCCGGGCTCGGTCAGGTGAGTGCTGGCCACGTCCAGGCGGCCCAGGTGGCCGATGGTCTGGCGCCCCAGCAGGATCGGGTAGGTCATCTCCGAGCGGTCGCGCAGGCTGAACTCCTCCTCGTAGCGCACGCCGTCCACGCACACATCCAGCAGCACCACCGGCCGGTCGTCGGTACCGCCGGCGCCGCGCACCGTCAGGCGCCGCACCCGGGGGCGCTCGAGGGTCATGGCGAAGGTCTCGCCCTTGTCGTCGTCATCGAACTGCAGCCGGAAACGCACCCAGGCCTCACCGTCGCGCTCGAAGCGTTCGATGTCCCGCGCATCCAGCGACGAGGTCAGCGCCCCGCTGTCCAGCTTGGCCTCGAAGGGCAGGTTCCAGGGCATCAGGGTCACCGATTCGACCCAGCCCACGCTGCGATCCGGGGCCTCGGCCAGGGCCAGCCCCGACCACAGCGCCGCCGCCAGACACCACGCCGCACGCCTCATGAGCCCACCTCCCGCAGCCGCTCCAGCAGGCCCAGGGTGGCGAAGCCGTCCGGCGTCACGCCGATCTCGCGCTGGAAGGCCCGCAGGCCACGCCGGGTGTTGGGCCCGAGGATGCCGTCGGCCTCGCCGACCTCGTAGCCGCGGGCGTTGAGCCGCCGCTGCAGCTCCAGCACCTGGGTACGCCTGAGCGCCGGCTCCTCGCGGGGCCAGTCGCCCTGGACCGCGGGGCGCCCGTCGATGGCGTCGCCGAGCGTGGCCACCGCCAGGGCATAGCTGGTGGCGTTGTTGTAGCGGCGAATGACCCGGAAGTTGTGGCCGACCAGGAAGGCCGGCCCCCGTGCACCCGCCGGGGCGATCAGCGCGGCCTCGCTCAGTGCGGGCAGCGCCTCACCGGCGCGCGGGTGCACGCCCGCCGCGGCCCAGTCGTCGGCGCTGCGACGCGTGGTATCGCCCGTCAGCGAGTAGTCGAAGTCGGCCGGCAGCACCACCTCGGCGCCCCAGCGCTCTTCGGCCCGCCAGCCAGCCTCGACGAGATAGGCGGCGATCGAGGTCAGGGCATCCGGGACGCTGCCCCAGATATCGCGGCGGCCGTCGCCGTCGCCGTCCACCGCGTGGGCCAGGTAGCTCGACGGCAGGAACTGCGGATGGCCCATGGCGCCGGCCCAGGAGCCGACCATGCGCTCGGCAGGCACGTCGCCGGCCTCGAGGATGCGCAGCGCCGCCAGCAGCTCGCCGCGGGCGAAGTCGCGCCGGCGACCGTCATAGGCCAGGGTCGCCAGGGCATCGAGGGTCGAGACCTCGCCCTGATAGCCGCCGTAGCTGCTCTCGATGCCCCAGATCGCCACCAGCACTTCGGCCGGCACGCCGTAGCGCGACTCCGCGCGCTCGACCGTGCGGCGATAGGCGTCGAACCGGTCGCGGCCGGTGCTCACCCGGCTCGCCGACACCGCGCCGTCGAGATACTCCCAGATCGGGCGCACGAACTCCGGCTGACGCCGATCCAGTTCGATGACCCGAGGCAGGTAGCGCAGCGCGTCGATGCGGGCCAGGGCAGTCTCGCCGAGGCCCTCGTCACGGGCCAGGCCGCGGAAGTCGCGGCGCCAGTCGTCGAAGTCGCCCACGGCCTCGGGGCGCTCGGCGGATGCATTCCCCCCGCCCTCCGGCCTCGTCGAGGCGGCGACCTCGGCCGTGGGCGACGCCATCGGCGAGATCGGAGAAGAGGCGGCTTCGGCGCGGGGGGTGGCGATACCCTGGCAGCCGGCCAGGCCGGCGCAGAGCAGCACGAGGAGCAGTAACGGGGGCAACATCGACGACGTTCCTTGACGAAAAGAGCCCCCGATGATCGCGCAGAACGCCGGCTCAGGCCAGTAGCAGCAGCCGGGCGATCAGCGCCAGATGGCAGGCCGCCACCACGGCGGTCAGGCGAGTACGAAGCCGCCGATAGTCGCTCGGCAGCCCCCCGGCGCCGGGGCCCGCCTCGTAGAGACGCAGGGCGACGAAGCCGGTCAGCAGCGTTGCGGCGGTGGCCGGCGGGTCGAGCAGCAGCGCCGGCCAGGCGATCAGGCTCGGCAGCACGCCCACGACCAGACGGCGACCCGCGGGCTCGGGGCCGCCGGCGCCGACCAGCGCCAGTCCCCAGTGCACCCCGCCGAGGAAGGACAGGATCACCGCGCCGTAGGCGAGGAAGGCCTCGATGGCCAGGGCCTGCCCGGGAGGCGGTGCCAGGAAGGCCGCCGCCAGGGTCGCGAGGAAGGGCCCCAGGCCGGCGACGCCGAGTCCGACCGTGGCGACGCGGGGCAACTGGCGAGCGCAGGGAGCGGAATCGGTACTCATGGCGCGGCCTCTTCCTGGATCGACAGCGAAGGGGGCGGCAGGAAAACCGCGGGATCATGCCGCCAGGGCCGATGGCGGGCGTTCCCGGGCGGCAGATCGGCGAGCTCGGGGCACCAGCGGGCCACATAGTCGCCCTGAGGATCGTAGCGCTCGGCCTGGTCCAGCACGTCGAAGCGATGCGCCTTGGCATGACGGCCACGGCCGGCGATATAGCCCCAGTTGCCCCAGTTGCTGGCGACGTCGTGATCGATCAGGCAACGCTCGAACCAGGCCGCCCCCAGTCGCCAGTCGACGCCCAGATCGTGCACGAGATGGCTGGCCACGTTCTGCCGGGCGCGGTTCGACAGCCAGCCGGTCTCGGTCAGTTCGCGCATTCCGGCGTCGACGAACGGCAGCCCGGTCTCGCCGCGGCACCAGGCCGCGAAGTCCTCGCCCCCGTCGGGTGGCGTGGCGCCGCCGTAGAGTCGCCGACCGTCCTGCCGGGCGGCCCAGTGGAAATACTCCCGCCACCAAAGCTCGAAGCGCAGCCAACGGCTCGAGTCACTGGCCCCGCGCTCCGCCTCCCAGTCGTCCAGGGCGTCGTTGACCTGAGCGGCGGACAGGCAGCCCAGCGCCAGCCAGGGCGACAGCCGGCTGGATACGTCGGCGCCGACCAGACCGTTGCGAGTCTCGGCGTAGTGCGCCACCGCCCCGCTGCCCCACAGATAGTCGTTCAGCCGGGCGAGGCCGGCACGCTCGCCGCCGGTGAAGCGAAAGCCGCCGAGCGACGAGGCGCTCCATTCCGCCGCCCGCACGTCGACCCAGCGCAGCGGCGGCAGCCCGCGTGAGGCCTGGGGCGGCCAGGGCGGCAGCGTCACGGGAATCGAACCGGCGTATTGCGGGGTGACGGTCTCGAGCCGACGCCGGAACCCGGAGAAGCCGGGCGGCAGCGCCTCGACGGGCCGGGGCAGGTCGTCCTCGGTGAACAGCATGCCCCCTTCCAGGCACTCGAGCTCGCAATCCGCGGCGAGGCGTGGCGCCAGCCGCTCGACGGCGCGGGTCTCCTCCCAGCCGGGATCCCACCGCACCCTCACTCGCCGAGCGCCGAGCTCGGCGGCCAGGGCCGCTACCTCCTCGGAAGGGTCACCGAGGCGTACCAGCAGATCGCTGCCCCGGGCGAGCAGGCGGCCGCGCAGCTCGATCAGGCTCTGCCACAGGAAGCCGAGGCGGGCCGCACCGATGCGCCGTTCCTTCAGCCAGCGCTCATCCAGCACATAGGCGCAGGCCAGGTGCTCTCCCAACGGCCCGTCGAACAGCGGATTGTCGGCTAGGCGCAGGTCCTGGCGCAGCCAGACTAGATCGATACTCATGACGGCCCCCTCATGCCCCGTCCTGGCGTCGTGAAAGGCGCCTGACCTCGCGACGGCAACGGTCGCTGCAATAGCGCACCTCCGCCCAGCAGCGAGCCCACTTGCGCCGCCACCGGAACGGGCGGCCGCAGCACTGGCACGGCTTGGAGGGCAGATCGGCCTTGCGACGCATGGCTCCACCTAACATGGACAGGGATAAAAAATGGTACAACTTATGTACATGTTATATCCCATGGCCGCGAACGCAAGCGGAACGGCCGACGCGGTCAGCATTCGCCCTGCGGGCCGGCAGGCGGGTGGGATGAACCGAACGTGGTGATCGAGACGTCGGCCTGTGGATGTCGCGAGTCTCGGGGGCGACGCGCCTCGGTGCAACGAGACGCGTCTTGCGGGCGGGGCAGTCAGTCGCGATGGGGCGGCGTGGCAGGCGGTTCGTCGTCGCCTTCGCGCCCGCTGCGCAGGCGATGGGTCAGCGGATCGTAGTGGGGGCGCAGCTCGTCCTTGACGGTGCCATCCCACAGTCGGGCCCCGACGAAGTAGCCGGCGCGGCCGATGATGTGCGCCGCCACCGGCGCCGTCAGCATGAGGAACAGGATGATCCCCAGGGCCCGGGCCACCACCGCCGTCTCGGCGAAGTGCACCGCCACCGACAGCATGATCAGCGACACGCCCAGCGTGGCCGCCTTGGTGGTCGCGTGCAGTCGCGTCAGCAGATCGGGCAGGCGGACCACCCCCAGGGCCGCCAGCAGCATGAAGGTCGAACCGGTCAGCATGCCGGCGGCGGTGAGCACCTCAGTCATCTCTCGGTCCTCCCCGCTCCAGGAACCGGGCGAAACCGATGGTCGCCATGAAGGCCATCAGCGCCATGACGATGGCCACGTCGAGCAGGATCGACACGTCGGTGGCGATGGCCACCACGCCGATGATGCCGACGAGAATCGAAGAGAATAGCTCCAGCGCCACGACCCGGTCCGGCAGGCTCGGCCCCCGGAACAGGCGCGCAAACGCCAGGCACAGGGCCAGCGACATCACGGCCAGGCTGAACAGGATCACGATCGACACGGGATAGGCCTCCCCTCGTCAGTGGAAGAGTTCCAGGGCACGCCGCTCGAGCTCGGCCAGGCTGCGGGTCAGCGCCGGCTCGTCGTCGAGGAACATGGCATGGATGTAGAGCACGCGGCGGTCGTCGGAGACGTCCAGGCTCAGCGTCCCCGGGGTCAGCGAGATCAGGTTGGCGACGAAGGCGATCTCGAATTCCGTGCGGGCCTTCAGCGGCATCGCGATCACCCCCGGCTTCATGTACCAGGGCGGCGTGACGATGTCGTAGGACACCCGCAGGTTGGAGACCACCAGCTCCTTGAGGAAGAAGACGACGAAGCGGATCAGTCGCGGCAGCCGCTGGGCGTAACCGGCCAGCGCCGGCACCTGGGGCTGGATCAGCGCCAGCACCAGGTAGCCGAACACCAGCCCGGCGAACAGGCTGCCGCCGCTGAAGTCGCCGGTCAGCACCACCCAGGCGACGCCGAGCATCAGGTTCCAGGCCGCGCCGATCATGATCCCCCTCCCGGTACGCCGAGTACCGCCTCGATGTAGCGCTCGGGCGCCAGCAGCTGCGCCGCCGAGGCCTCGGCCAGCGCATAGAGCGCGTCGGGCTGCAGGCCGATCGCCAGGGTGCAGAGCGCCAGGCCGACCGCCGGCGCGCCCATCAGCCACAGCTCGCGCTGCCCGACCTCCCGCTGGGGCTCGCCCCCGGCCTCGCCACCGGGCGGCGCCTTCCAGAACGCCTCGTTCCAGATCTTGATCATCGAGTACAGGGTGAGCAGCCCCACCAGCAGGGCGATCGCCGTCACCCCGTAGGCCTCGGCCTCGAGGCCCGCCCGGATCACGATGAACTTGGCGAAGAAGCCCGACAGCGGCGGCATGCCGGCCAGCGACAGCGCCGGTATCAGGAACAGCACCGCCAGCCAGGGATGCTCGCGATAGACGCCGCCCAGCGTCTCGAGGCGATAGCTGCCGCGCAGCCGCTGGACGATGCCGCTGATCAGGAAGAGGTTGGTCTTCACGATGATGTGGTGGGCGATATAGAACACGCCGCCGAGGATCGCCAGGGGCGTGAACAGCGCCAGCCCCAGGATCATGTAGCCGATCTGGCTGACGATGTGGAACGACAGGATGCGCCGGAACTCGAACTGCGCCGCCGCCCCCAGCACGCCGCACAGCATGGTCAGGGCGGCCCCCCACAGCAGGATCTCATGGGTATAGCCGGGGCTGTGATGGAAGATCAGCGTGAACACCCGAAACAGCGCATAGACCCCGACCTTGGTCAACAGACCGGCGAACAGCGCCGACACCGCGACCGGCGGCGTGTGGTACGAGGCCGGCAGCCAGAAGAACAGCGGGAAGGCCGCCGCCTTGATGCCGAAGGCGACCATGAACATCATCGCCAGCACATCGACCATGCCGGTATCGTCCAGCGTCGCCAGCCGGCGGGCGATGTCGGCCATGTTGAGGGTGCCCACCATGCCGTACAGCAGGCCCACGGCGACCAGGAACAGCACCGACGACACCAGGTTGAGGGTGACATACTTGATCGCCCCTTCCATCTGCGGCTTCTCGCTGCCCAGGATCAGCAGCGCGAAGGACGCCACCAGCATCACCTCGAACCACACGTAGAGGTTGAAGATATCGCCGGTCAAAAAGGCCCCGGCCACGCCGGCCAGCAGCAGGTGCATCAGCGGAAAATAGCCGTAGTCTTGGTGCCCGCGGCCGACCGACGCCAGCGAGAAGAGCGCCACCGCCAGGCCGATGATACCGGTCAGCACGACCATGAGCGCGCCCAGCAGGTCGGCGACCAGGCTGATGCCGAAGGGCGCCGGCCAGCCGCCCATCTGCATTACCTGGATGCCGTCGCGGTTCACCGTCATCAGCAGCCAGATGCCGGTGACCAGCAGCCCGACGGTGCCGCCCACCGCGATCAGGCGCTGCATCGTGCGGGACCGCCAGAACACCAGCGACAGGGCCCCGGCGAACAACGGTATGAGGACGGGTAGCGCGATCTGCGGGGTCACGTATCGGTATCCTTCATCCGGTCAAGGTCGTCGGCGCGCACGATCTCCCAGGCGCGCCGCACCAGCACCACCGCGAACGACAGCACGCCAAAGGCGATGACGATGGCGGTCAGCACCAGCGCCTGGGGCAGCGGATCGGCCACCGCCGACTCGGGGGCAGCGAGCCCCTCCGGCACCAGCGGCGGCGCCCCGCGGCGCATGCCGGCGGTGGCGAAGATCAGCAGGTTGGCGGCGTTGGACAACAGCATCAGCCCGATCACCAGCTTGACGATGGAGCGCCGCAGCATCATGTAGATGGCGGTGGCGAACAGCACGCCGATGGTCACGGCCATCAGGGGTTCCATAGGCTATCCCTCATCGTGTCGATCGGTGTCCACCAGGGCGGTGATGGCGGTGAGCACCACGCCCACGACCGCCAGATAGACGCCGATATCGAAGATCAGCGGCGTCGAGGCCTTGAAGTCGATCACCGGAATCGTCCACCAGTGGGCGGTGAAGAAGGGCTCGCCGCTCCACCAGGCCGGCAGCGTCGAGCTCACGCCGAGCAGCAGCCCCACGCCCACCAGGTCGCGCGGCGAGACCCGCAGCACCCGGCGCAGGGCATGACGACCGAAGGCGAACAGGTAGAGCGCGAAGGCCCCTGCCGCCACCAGGCCGGCGATGAAGCCCCCGCCGGGCTCGTCGTGTCCGCGCAGCAGCAGGAACACCGAGAACAGCAGCTGCAGTGGCAGCAGCAGGCGAGCGGCGACGCTCAGGATCAGGGTGCCGGACTTAACCATCGGACGGCCCTCCCGAGCGCCGGTCATCGCGAGCCTCGTACTCGCCGGCGTGGAAGCGCAGCATGGCATAGACGCCCACGGCCGCCAGGGCCAGGACGAAGATCTCGCCCAGGGTGTCCAGGGCGCGGAAATCCACCAGGATGACGTTGACGATGTTGTGCCCGTGCGCCAGCGGCTGGCTGTTCGCGACCATCCAGTCGGAGATGCGCGGCAGGCGCTCCCCGGACAGCACCGAGAGCATCAGCAACGTGATAAGCCCCCCGGTCAGGGTCGCCACCACCAGGTCGCGAAGCCGCTCGAGGGGGGTCGACAGGGTAGCGAAGCGCGGCAGGCGGAACAGCACCAGCGCCAGCAGCACCACGGTGAGGGTCTCCACCAGCAGCTGGGTGATGGCCAGATCCGGCGCGCTGAACAGCACGAAGGTCAGGGCGATGGAGAAGCCCATCACCCCCACCGCCGCCACCGCCGCCAGCCGGGCCCGCATCACGCAGGCGGCCACCGCGCCAGCCACCATCAGCCCGGCGACCACCGCCTCGTGGAAGTGGACCGACAGGCCGAGCTCGATCGCCAGGCCGTGACGGAAGAAGAAGGCGTGCCCCACCAGCCCCAGCAAGACCAGCAGGGTCATCACCAGGTAATTGCGCATATAGCCGTTCTGCAGGAAGCGAGTCTGCCAGGCCGACAGCGACACCAGGCCCGCCATCAGCGCCGCATAGCCGGCCTCGGGGCCACGCGCCATCAGCGGGTCGAGCCACCGCAGGGCCACGCGCAGCCGATCCCAGTGACGATACACCAGCGCCCCCAGCACCAGGCTGGCCACGGACAGCACCAGCGGCAGGTTGACCCCGTGCCACAGCGCCAGGTGCACGCCGGCGCCGGGCGCGCCGATGCCCGCCAGGATGGCGTTGGTCAGGCCATCCAGCCCGCCCGGCGCCAGCCCCAGCCACAGCGACAGCGACGTCAGCAGCAGGGGGCCGGCGAGCATGGCGAAGGGCGGCTCATGGGGCGTGCGGGGCGTCTCCCGAGAGGCACCGTAGAAGGGCCGCAGGGTGACGATCGCCGCCACCGCCAGGGTCAGGAAGGCGGCCGGGAAGGCCAGGGCCAGGAGCAGCCAGCGCCAGGCCGTGGCGCCCAGTACCGAGGCAAACATCAGCTCCTTGCCGACGAAGCCCAGCAATGGTGGCAGGCCGGCCAGCGACAGCCCGGCGACCACGGCCAGCGTGGCGGTCAGCGGCATGGCCCGACGCAGCCCGCCCATGGCGGTGACGTCCTTGGTACCGGTCTCGTGGTCGAGGATGCCGGCGATCAGGAACAGCGTGCCCTTGTAGAGCGAGTGCGCCAGCAGGAAGACCACGAAGGCGCTCAGGGCCCCGGGCGTGCCGATGCCCAGCAGCAGGGTCAGGGTGCCCAGCGCCATCACCGTGGAATAGGCCAGCAGCTTCTTGATGCTGGTGTGATGAATCGCCAGGAAGGCCCCGGTGGCCATGGTCAGGGCGCCGACCAGCGACAGGGTGAGCGTCCAGGTCTCGCTGCCGCCAAGCGCCGGATGCAGACGCGCCAGCAGGTAGATCCCGGCCTTGACCATGGTCGCCGAGTGCAGATAGGCCGAGACCGGGGTCGGCGCCGCCATGGCATTGGGCAGCCAGAAGTGGAAGGGGAACTGGGCCGACTTGGTGAAGGCCCCGACCAGGATGCAGATCAGCAGCGGCGTGTAGAGATCGTGCTGGCGCAGCAGTTCGCCACGCTCGACCAGGGCCGCCAGCGACCAGCTGTCGCCGGCCACGGCCAGCATGACGAAGCCCGCCAGCAGCGCCAGGCCGCCGCCCACCGTCACCAGCAGCCCCTGCTGGGCGGCCTTGCGGGCCGTCGCATCGGTATGATTGAAGCCGATCAGCAGGTAGGAGGTCACACTGGTGAGCTCCCAGAACACGAACAGCGCCACCAGGTTGTCGGCCAGCACCAGGCCCAGCATCGACATCATGAAGGCGGTGATCACCACCAGGAAGCGCGGCAGGTCACGATGGCCACGCAGGTACTCGCCGCTGTAGGCCAGCACCAGGGCGCCGATCACGCTGATCAGCAGGGCGAACAGCAGCGACAGGCCGTCGATCAGGAAAGTCAGGCTGATATCGAGCCCCGGGGCCCAGGCCCATTCCAGGCGCAGGGTGTCGCCCGCGACGATGGTCGGCCACTGGGCCAGCAGCCAGGCGGCGATCCCCGCCGGCAGCGCCGCCATCAGCAGCGGGGTGCGCGCGCCGAACCAGCGATGCAGCAGCGGCGCCATCCCGGCGAGCAAGAAACCTCCCAACACAACCAGTTGCATCGAGCATCCCTCCCTGGCGTCCGCGCGGTCCCAGCGGATGAAAACGTGACCCAACCTTAAAGAGCCCGATTTTGAAAGGCAAGATGGCGCGAGCCGCCGCCCGATACGGTAAGGTATTGCGATTCAACTACTTCATGGGGCTCGATCGGCCCCGGGACGGAGGCGGCGCCTGACCTCTTGCGCGCGGCCGCCCTCTCGGCATGATGACGCTCCGACATGACGCAACCGAGCAGGATGACTGATCGATGACCTTGATGTGGATAGCGCTGCTACCCCTTCTCGGCGTGCTGGTGCCGGCCTTCGGCGCCGGACTGAGACGCCGGGAATGCTCCCTGGCCACCGCCGCCCTGCCCGCCCTGGCATTGCTGCTGATGCTGGCGGAAATCCCCGCCCTGCTCGACGGCGAGACGCTGCGTGTCGCCGTCGACTGGATACCAACCCTGGGCCTGGAGCTGGCCTTCCGGTTGGACGGCCTGTCGCTGCTGTTCAACCTGCTGATCCTGGGGATCGGCCTGCTGATCCTGCTCTACGCGCACTACTACCTGGATCCGGACGAGCCCTACGGGCGTTTCTACGCCTACCTGATCCTGTTCATGGCCTCCATGGTCGGCATCGCGATGTCCGACAACCTGCTGCTGCTGTGGATCTTCTGGGAGCTGACCAGCCTCTCGTCCTTCCTGCTGATCGGTTTCTGGTCGCACCGCAGCGATGCCCGCAAGGGCGCGCGCATGGCGCTGACGGTCACCGGCGCCGGCGGGCTGGCGCTGCTGGCCGGCTTCCTGCTGATCGGCGACATCGTCGGCAGCTACGACATGGACACCGTACTGGCCAGCGGCGAGACGATCCTCGCCGACCCGCGCTACCCGCTGACCCTGGCCCTGGTGCTGCTGGGCGCCTTCGCCAAGTCGGCCCAGTTCCCCTTCCACTTCTGGCTGCCCCACGCCATGGCGGCGCCGACTCCGGTCTCGGCCTATCTGCACTCGGCGACCATGGTCAAGGCCGGCATCTTCCTGATGGCGCGCCTGCATCCGGCCCTGGCCGGCGGCGAGCTGTGGACCCTGACGGTCTCCCTGGTGGGCATGATCACCATGCTCTATGGCGCCTGGTTCGCGCTGATGAAGACCGACCTCAAGGGTATCCTGGCCTTCTCCACCGTCAGCCACCTCGGTCTGATCACCGTGCTGCTGGGCATCGGCAGCCCCATGGCGGTCCTGGCCGCGCTGTTCCACATCATCAACCACGCCACCTTCAAGGCCGCGCTGTTCATGGGGGCCGGCATCGTCGACCACGAGACCGGTACCCGCGAGCTGTCGCGCCTGGGCGGGCTGCGCCGGGCCATGCCGCTGACCGCCGTGCTGACCACCATCACCGGCGCGGCCATGGCCGGCGTGCCGCTGTTCAACGGTTTCCTGTCCAAGGAGATGCTGTTCGCCGAGACCCTGCACACGCCGATCCTCGGTGGCCTGAGCTGGCTGATGCCGGTGCTGGCGACCGCCGGCGGCGTGCTCTCGGTGGCCTATTCGCTGCGTCTGGTCCACGCGGTGTTCTTCAAGGCAGCGACCCAGGCGCCGCCCAAGACGCCCCATGAGCCGCCGCGGCTGATGAGTGCCCCGATGGCGCTGCTGGCCACGCTATGCGTGCTGGTCGGGCTGTTCCCCTCGGCGCTGGCCGGCGGCCTGCTCGACCTGGCCAGTCGCGCCGTGCTGCTGGCGCCGCTGGAGTTCCACCTGGCGATCTGGCACGGCCTCAATCTGCCGCTGGCGATGAGCGCCGTGGCACTGGCGGTCGGCATCGGACTCTACAGCGCCCACTCGCACCTGCGACGCTTCCTGCGCGGCTTCAAGCCGGTGGATGCCCGCCTGGTGTTCGAAGCCGGCGTGCAGCGCGCGGGAAACCGTGCCGAAGCCCTGCTGGAACGCCTCGACAACGCCTCGCTGCAGCGCTACGTGGGGCTTCTGCTGCTGGTGTCCCTGATCTTCGTCGCGCTGGGCCTCGGCAAGATGCCGAGCCTGGCCGGCGAGACGCCACAGCGACCGGTGGACGGCATCCTGCTCACCGGTGCGGCGCTGCTGATCTTCAGCGGTATCGCCACCGTGGTCACCCACCGCTACCGCCTGATCTCGCTGTTGATGCTGTCGATGGTGGGCCTGCTGGTGTCGCTGACCTTCGCCCGTTTCTCCGCCCCGGACCTGGCCCTGACCCAGCTCTCGGTGGAGGTGGTGACCATCATCCTGCTGATGCTGGCGCTGTTCTTCCTGCCCCAGAAGACGCCCCGCGAGTCCTCGATGCCGCGCAACCTGCGCGACATCGCCCTCGCCGGCGGCCTGGGCACGACCATCGCCAGTCTCAACTACGCGGTGCTGACCCGCGACAACGCCGGCATCTCGGGCTTCTTCCTCGACAACAGCGTGTCCGGCGGCGGCGGCCACAACGTGGTCAACGTCATCCTGGTCGACTTCCGCGGCTTCGATACCCTGGGCGAGATCACCGTGCTGGCCATCGCCGGCCTGGCGATCTTCAAACTGCTCAATCGCCTGCGCCTGTTCATGCCGCACAGCGATACCGAGGGCCGGCTGTGGTGCCCGGACCGCTATCCGATGATCCTGACCACCATCTCCCAGGCGCTGCTGCCCCTGGCCCTGCTGGTGTCCGCCTTCATCTTCCTGCGCGGCCACAACCTGCCGGGCGGCGGCTTCATCGCCGGCCTGATCACCGCCGTGGCGCTGATCCTGCTGCTGATCGCGCGCGGCGTGGAGTGGGCCCAGGCGCGCCTCGACTTCCCCTACCAGCCGGTGGCCATCGCCGGCGTCGGCCTGGCGACCCTGACGGGGGTGGGCAGCTGGCTGTTCGGCTATCCCTTCCTGACCTCGTCCTTCGGCCACTTCCACCTGCCGCTGGTCGGCGACTTCGAGCTGGCCACGGCGATGATCTTCGATCTGGGCGTCTACCTGGCCGTGGTCGGGGCGACGTTGATGATCCTGGCCAACCTCGGCAAGGTCACCACGCCCCACCGGCCGGGCAAGGACGAGACCCCAGCCACCACCTCCAGCGGCAAGGAGAAACGCTGATGGAAAGCCTCTACGCCATCACCACCGGCGTGCTCAGCGCCTGTGGCCTCTACCTGATCCTGCGGGGACGCACCTTCCCCGTGGTGGTGGGCCTGACCCTGCTGTCCTATGCGGTCAACCTGTTCCTGTTCTCCATGGGCGGGCTGACCACCCACGGCGCGGCCATCGTCGACGGCAAGGCCGCCTACGCCGATCCCCTGCCCCAGGCGCTGGTGCTGACCGCCATCGTCATCGGCTTCGCCATGACCGCCTTCGCGGTGATCCTGGCGATGCGGGCCCGGGGCGACATGGGTAACGACCATGTCGACGGCGGCCGCAACCGCGACGACCGAGAGGAGAACCGTCGATGAGCCCACATCTGATCGTTCTGCCCGTCGTGCTGCCGCTGATCGCCGGGGTGCTGCTGCTGCGCACCCGCCACGGCAACCCGCGCAACAAGCGCTGGCTGGGCGTCGGCGCCACCCTGGCGCTGGTGGTGGTCTCGGCGATGCTGGTCGACCGGGCGGCGGGGGGCGAGATCGCCTACTACGCCCTCGGCGACTGGCAGCCGCCGTTCGGCATCGTGCTGGTGCTCGACCGGCTCTCGGCGCTGATGGTGCTGCTGACCTCGGTGCTGGCCCTGGGCTGCGTGATCTTCGCCTGCGGCGGCGACGACGAGCAGGGCAGCAACTTCCATGGCCTCTTCCAGCTGCAGCTGATGGGCATCAACGGCGCCTTCCTGACCGGCGACCTCTTCAACCTCTTCGTGTTCTTCGAGGTGCTGCTGCTGGCCTCCTACGCCCTGCTGCTGCACGGCGGCGGCAGGTCGCGCACCCAGGCCGCGGTCCACTACGTGGTGCTGAACCTGGCCGGCTCGTCGTTGTTCCTGATCGCCGTGGGCACCCTCTACGGCGCCACCGGCACCCTCAACATGGCCGACATGGCCGCCCGCATCGGCGAGCTGCCCGCCGAACGCAGCGGCCTGGTCACCGCCGGCGCGCTGCTGCTGCTGGTGGTGTTCGGCCTCAAGGCCGCCATCCTGCCGCTCTACTTCTGGCTGCCGCGGGCCTATGCCGCGGCCCCGGCCCCGGTGGCGGCGCTGTTCGCCATCATGACCAAGGTCGGCATCTACGCCATCCTGCGAGTCTACTCGCTGATCTTCGGCGAGCAGGCCGGCAGCCTGGCCGCCCTGCAGCAGCCCTGGGTCTGGTGGCTGGCCCTGGCGACCCTGGCCGTGGCCACCCTCGGCGTGCTGGCCGCCCGCGATCTGCGCCTGCTGGTGGCCTATCTGGTGCTGGTCTCGGTGGGCACCCTGCTGGCCGGCGTCGGCATGGGCACAGTCGAGGCCACGTCCTCGCTGCTCTATTACCTGGTGCACAGCACCCTGGTCACCGGCGGCCTGTTCCTGCTCGCCGAGATGATCGGCCTGCAGCGCGGCAAGGCCGGCACGCGCATCGTCCGCGGCCGCCCGCTGACCCAGGGCGGCGCCCTGGCGATGCTGTTCCTGGCCGGCGCCGTGGCCGTGGCCGGCCTGCCGCCGCTGTCCGGCGCCATCGGCAAGGCGCTGCTGCTTGACGCCGCCACGCCCGAGCAACAGCCGTGGCTGTGGCCGCTGCTGCTGATCAGCGGACTGGGCGCCATCATCGCCTTGTCCCGGGCCGGCTCGACGCTGTTCTGGCGCAGCCAGAAGGGCGAGCGCGACGGCGAGCCGCTGCCCCGCCAGCAGTGGATCGGCGTCACCCTGCTGATGGCCACCTCGCCGCTGCTGGTGGCACTGGCGGGCCCGGTGAGCGACTACACCCAGGCCGCCGCCGAGCAGCTAGCCAACCCCGACGCCATGGTCCGCACCCTGCTGTCCGACGCTGGAGACGCCTCATGATCCGCTCTCGCTCCTGGCTTCCGATCCCGATGCTGTCGCTGCTGCTGCTGGTGGTGTGGCTGCTGCTGGTGCGCAGCCTGGCCTTCGGCCAGTTCCTGCTGGGCGGCGCCCTGGCCATCGCCATCCCGCTGCTCACCTATCGCTTCTGGGACGTGCAGCCCAACGTCAAGCGACCCGGGCTGCTGCTGCGCTACGTGCTGCGGGTCCTCGGCGACATCGTGGTCGCCAACTTCCAGGTGGCCTGGCTGATCCTCAACCCGCGTCAGCGCTCGCGGCCTCACTTCGTCGAGTATCCACTGATGCTGGAGGAGCGCTTCACCATCACCCTGCTGGCCAGCACCGTCAGCCTGACGCCGGGCACGGTGTCGGCCAACCTGCGCATGGACGGCCGGACGCTGCTGATCCATGCCCTGGACGTGGAGGATGACGAGGCGCTGATCGAGCAGATCCGCGAACGCTACGAGCGCCCGCTCAAGGAGATCTACGAATGCTAGACATCGCCCTGAAGATCAGCCTGACGCTGGTGATGTTGGCCCTGCTGCTCAACACCTTCCGGCTGACGGTCGGCCCCAGCCTGCCCGACCGCATCCTGGCGCTGGACACCATGTACGTGAACTCCATCGCGCTGATCGTGCTGCTCGGCCTGTGGCTCGGCACCAAGACCTACTTCGAGGCGGCGGTGCTGATCGCCATGCTCGGTTTCATCAGCACCGTGGCGGTCTGCAAGTACCTGCTGCGCGGCGACATCATCGAATAGGAGAGCCCCGCATGACGTTCTACGTGATTCTCGAGGCCATCATCTCGCTGTTCCTGATCGCCGGCGGGGCCTTCGCCTTCATCGGCTCGCTGGGCATGGCCCACCTCCGCGACTTCTACATGCGCCTGCACGGGCCGACCAAGGCGACCACCATGGGCATCGGCTGCACCCTGGTCGCCTCGATGCTCTACTTCGGCATCGCCGACAGCGAGCCGGTGGTGCAGGAGATCCTGATTGCCCTGTTCCTGTTCATCACCGCCCCGGTGAGCGCCCACCTGCTGGCCAAGACCGGCCTGCACCTGCAGCTCAAGTACGTCGACAAGACCCGCGGGCGCCCCGTGGAGCTGCAGGAGGAAGAGGTCGGCCAGACGCCGGTGCCCCACGGTTCGCCCCCCGACCGCGGCCCCATCACGCTCGAGAAGCGCCCGCCGGGACGCTGAAACGGCCGACGCCTACCGCGGCTCGACACGAACGGGCGGCCCCTTGCGGGGCCGCCCGTTCGTGTTGTGACGGCTGGTGATGGACGGCCTACAGCCAGCCGGCGAGCTCCTGGCGGACGATGGCCTCGAGCGCCGCGACGTGATCGTCGCGGGCGTTCAGGCAGGGCACGTAGGTGAAGGTCTCGCCGCCGGCCGCGAGGAAGGCGTCGCGGATCTCCTGCTGGACCTCCTCGAGGGTCTCCACGCAGTCGGCGGAGAAGGCCGGGGAGATCACCGCGATATGCCTGCGCCCCTGGCGAGCCAGCTCGGCGACCCGCTCCACGGTGGCCGGCCCCACCCACTCCTCGGGACCGAACTTGGACTGGAAGGTGGTCTCGATCGCCGCATCGTCGACCCCCAGACGCTCCTGCAGCAGCCGAGTGGTCTGGCGGCAGTGGCAGTAGTAGGGATCGCCCTCGTCGAGGTAGCGCTTGGGCACGCCGTGATAGGAGGCCACCAGCACCTCCGGGGTCGACTCGGCGGCCGCATAGGCCTCGCGCACCGAGGCGGTGAGCGCCTCGAGGTAGGCCGGATGCCGGTAATAGGCGGGCACGGTGCGGATCGCCGGCTGCCACTTGAGACGCATCAGGGTGCGGAAGGCCTGGTCGTTGGCGGTGGCGGTGGTCGGCGAGCCGTACTGGGGATAGAGCGGAAAGAACAGGATGCGCTCGCAGCCCCGGGCCTGCAGGCGACGCAGCACGCTGTCGGTGGAGGGATTGCCGTAGCGCATGCAGAAGTCCACCTCGACCTGGTCGCCGTAGGCCGTCTCGAGCCGCTCGCTCAGCTTCTCCGTCTGTTCCCGGGTGATGGTCAGCAGCGGGCTCTCGTCACGCTCCTGGTTCCAGATGCTGCGATAGGCCTTGCCGGAAATGAAGGGGCGCCGGGTCAGGATCACCAGCTGCAGCAGCGGCTGCCACAGCCAGCGCGAATAGTCGACCACGCGACGGTCGGACAGGAACTCGCCGAGGTAGCGGCGCATCGACCAGTAGTCCGTGGCGTCCGGCGTGCCGAGATTGACCAGCACCACACCGACCTTGGCGCGAGGCAGCGCGGGATGTTCCGCTGGCGCATGCCGCAGCCGCCCCTCTCCCGGTGAGTCCCGCTCGGCATCGGATGAGTGCTCTAAGGCTGGCATGGCGCGCGTTCCCCGTGGTCGACATGAGACGAAACTGAATGACCTAGCCTACCATCACGGGCGTTCGGGCGAAATATCGTTATACTATCGGTTAGATTTGTACAATTTCTGGTGAACCATGTCCCGTCCGCTGATCCTGGTGCTCGGCGACCAGCTCGATGTCGATCTGGCGAGCCTTCGCGAGGCGCCGCCCGAGGCCGTCATCGCCCTGTGCGAGGTCGCCGAGGAGGGCCGCTATGTGCCCCACCACCCCCAGAAGATCGCCCTGGTCCTGGCCGCCATGCGTCACTTCGCCGCCGACCTGCGCGACCGCGGCCACCGCGTCCACTACAGCGCCCTGGACGACCCCGACAACGCCCAGACGCTGCTCGACGAGGCCGAGCGACTGGCACGCCTGTACGGCTGCGACGAGATCCGCGCGGTGCGCCCGGGCGAGTGGCGGCTGTGGCAGGCCATGCGCGAACGCCAGGGCAGTGCCCTGCCCTGGCGGCTGATCGAGGACGATCGCTTCTACACCACCCCCGACGACTTCGCCGCCTGGGAGCAGGGACGCAAGTCACCGCGCCTGGAGTACTTCTACCGCGAGATGCGTCGCCGCACCGGCCTGCTGATGGAGGACGACGCGCCCGCCGGCGGGCGCTGGAACTACGACCACGACAACCGCGAGCCACTGCCCGAGGGGATCGAGGTGCCCGCCCCGCCCCGCCATCGCCGCGATGACGTGACCCGCGAGGTCATGACGCTGGTGGAAGAACACTTCGGAGACCACTTCGGTGACCTCGCGGGCTTTCACTGGCCGGTGACCCGGCGCCAGGCCCTGGCCGACCTGCGCCACTTCCTCGCCGAACTGCTGCCCGACTTCGGCCGCTACCAGGACGCCATCAGCGACAGCGAGCCCTTCCTGTTCCACTCACGGCTGTCGGCGGCACTGAACCTCGGCCTGCTCTCGCCACGGGAGCTGTGCGAGGGCGCCGAGCGCGAGTATCGTCAGGGCCGCGCGCCGCTCAACGCGGCGGAGGGCTTCATTCGCCAGATACTGGGCTGGCGGGAATACGTGCGCGGCCTCTACTGGACGCGTATGCCCGACTACAAGCGTGCCAACGCCCTGGGGGCGAACCGCGGGCTGCCGGCCTGCTACTGGAGCGGCGACACCGAACTGCGCTGCCTGAAGCGTGCCATCGAGATGACCCGCGACAATGCCTACGCCCACCACATCCAGCGGCTGATGGTCACCGGCAACGTCGCGCTGCTGTGCGACGTGGCGCCGGACGCGCTGTGCGACTGGTACCTGGCGGTCTACGCCGACGCCTGCGAGTGGGTGGAGCTGCCCAACACCCTGGGCATGGTGCTGCACGGCGACGGCGGGCTGATGGGCTCCAAGCCCTACTGCGCCTCGGGCAAGTACATCGACCGCATGTCGGACCACTGCCGGCACTGCCGCTTCGATCCCAAACGGGTCGTCGGCGACAACGCCTTCCCGCTCAACAGCCTCTACTGGCGCTTCCTCGAGACCCACCGCGAGGCGCTGTCGGGCAACCACCGCATGAAGCTGATCTACGGCTCGCTGGACCGCATGTCGGACGACAAGCGGGCGGCGATGCGCGACCAGGCCGAGGCCTTCCTCGCCGGGCTCGAAACCGAGCCGGCCTACGGTCGAGGCGAGCACCGCGCCGGCTATCATGACGCCACCGACCACGGAGCCCCCTGATGATGCACCGCCCGCGCTCGACACGTCGCGCCCCCTCGCCTCGTCACGCCGTCTCGCCGGTGACACTCTTCCACGACGGCCACTGCCCCTTCTGCCAGCGTGAAGTCGCCTGGCTGGCGCGCCACCCGCGCCGCGAGCGGGTCAGGTTGGTCGACATCCAGACGACCGACGTCGCCGCCGAATGGGGGCGTTCGTTCGAGGTCATGATGGGCCGCCTTCACCTGCGCGACGCCGACGGCACCTGGTTCGTCGGCATGGACGCCAGCCGGGCGCTCTACGCGGTGCTGGGCTATCGTCGCCTGGTGGCGCTGTCGATGCTGCCGGGCCTGGCGTGGGGCGTCGATCGCGGCTATGCCGTCTTCGCTCGCTACCGGATCGGGCTGGGGCAGCGCTGGCAGGCCTGGACGAGGCGCTCGGATCGCTGAGCGATGGGGGCGACGCCATCGGGCACGGCGAGAACGCGACGGAAACCGGGCTGGCCGGAAAGGCCGGAAGACGCGGGGGAAAACATGCCACCAGTCGGGTCGGGGAGCGCGCTGAGGCGTACGGTGGCAGGTCGGTGGGCCGGCGCGATGCCGGAGGTCGGTGAATGGTGATCGAGGAAAGGCGCGGCTCGCAGGCTAGAACACCAGCGGCATGCGAGAGCTGAGCGCGTCGTGGTAGTTAGCGTCGCGACCGATCATCTCGTCGTGCGCCACGTACTGCACCAGATAGGCACGGTGGATGCCGGCGCGCTTGAGCTCGAGGTAGACGTCGTCGAGGGCGCGGAACAACATCGGCTTGCCGCGCTGGGTCAGCAGGTGGCGCTGGCCCTCGATGTCTTCCAGTTCGACCTGGTAGACGCGGCTGCCGGCATGGCTGATCACGCGGATCTCGAAGTTGTCGTGCTGGGCCACGAAGGCCTTGAGGTCATTGAAGTCCATGATCCCTCCATCGGGATATCTCAGGATGAATGCTGATACAGTCTCGTCCTGTCGGATGACACGACGATGACGGCACCGTATCGCCCTGAGACCGATGGAGGGCACCGGGGTTCCCGGCGGGAAGCCGCCGAAGGCGGTTACTGGTAGTCGGCGGGATCGATCGCCTTGCCCAGGGAATTGCGGTCGACCCACTTGCCGGCCTTGGTCTCCTTGTAGCGGAACACCACGCGATCGCCGACCGCGACCGGCAGCTCCGAGTCCTCGGTCTGATAGCTGTAGTCCTCGCCGTCCACCACCAGCTGGTAGCGATAGAGATCCGGCATGCCCAGCCACTCCTTGAACGGCCCTTCGCGTTCCACGGACTGCAATTCGCCGCGCGCCTCGAGCTTCGGGGTGCGCCGCCGATTACCGCGCTGAAATCCGCCTGCCATGGTGCTTCTCCAGTGTGCTGTTCGAGGGGTGGGGATTATACGGCGCCGGCTGCCCCGCTCAAGGGGGTCACTCGCCGAAGGTGTCGCCATAGCTGTCCGGCGCCAGATCCTCGAAGCGGGTGTACTTGCCGATGAACGCCATGTGCACCGTGCCGATCGGCCCGTTACGCTGCTTGCCGATGATGAATTCGGCCAGTCCCTGGTTGTCGGGGTTATCCGGATTGTAGACCTCATCGCGATAGACGAAGCCGATCAGGTCGGCGTCCTGCTCGATGGCGCCGGACTCGCGCAGGTCCGACATCACCGGGCGCTTGTTGGGACGCTGCTCCAGCGAGCGGTTGAGCTGCGACAGCGCCACCACCGGGCAGCCGAATTCCTTCGCCAGACCCTTGAGCGAGCGCGAGATCTCCGAGATCTCGCCGGTGCGGTTCTCGGAGAAACCCGGTACCTGCATCAGCTGCAGGTAATCGATCATGATCATCGCCAGGTTGCCGTGCTCACGCACGATCCGGCGCACCCGCGAGCGCATCTCGTTGGGCGACAGCGCCGCGGTGTCGTCGATGAACAGCTGCTTGTCCTTGAGCAGGTTCACCGCCGAGGTCAGGCGCGGCCAGTCCTCGTCCTCGAGCTGACCCGTCCGCACCCGGGTCTGGTCGATGCGCCCCAGCGACGAGAGCATCCGCAGCATGATCGCTTCGCCCGGCATCTCCATCGAGAACACCACCACCGGCTTGTCGCTGGAGATCACCGCATGCTCGACCAGGTTCATGGCGAAGGTGGTCTTGCCCATGGACGGGCGCCCGGCCACGATCACCAGGTCCGAAGGCTGCAGTCCGGAGGTCATGTCGTCCAGGTCGCGGAAGCCGGTCGACAGGCCGGTCATCTCGCCCTGCATGTTGAACATCTCGTCGATGCGATCCACCGCCTTGGCCAGCAGGTCGCTCATGCCGACCGGGCCACCCTCCTTGGGCCGCTCCTCGCTGATCTGGAAGACCAGGCGCTCGGCCTCGTTGACGAGCTCGTCGGCGGGCCGCCCCTGGGGCGCGAAGGCGCTCTCGGCGACCTGGTTGGCGGCATGGATCAGCTTGCGCAGGGTGGCCCGCTCGCGAACGATGTCGGCATAGGCGCGGATGTTGCTGGCCGACGGCGTGTTGCGTGCCAGCTCCGCCAGGGTGGCCAGGCCGCCCACGGTCTCGAGCTGATCACGCCCCTCCAACGCCTCGGACAGGGTCACCACGTCCAGCGGCCGCGCCTCCTCGGCCAGCGTCGCCATGACGTTGAAGATCAGGCGATGCTCGTAGCGATAGAAGTCGTTGGCCACCAGCCGGTCGGCCACGCTGTCCCAGGCCTGGTTGTCGAGCATCAGTCCGCCGAGCACCGACTGCTCGGCCTCCAGCGAGTGAGGCGGCACCTTCAGCGCCGCGGTTTCCTGATCGAGCTCGAGGGATTCGTTCATTGGGGCGGGCACCTCCGCAACATGGGCCGGCACATTCTACCTCGAAGGACGCCTGACGCCCCAGCCGGGATAACGTGGCACGGGCAAGCAAAAAAGGGCGCGAGGATTTCTCCTCGCGCCCCTGGCGTCCGCGGGGGAGTCGGGCTTATTCGGCCACGACCACCACGCGCACGGTGGCGTCGACTTCGGCGTGCAGGTGCAGCGCGATGTCGTATTCGCCGGTCTGACGGATCGGACCTTCCGGCATGCGGACTTCGCTCTTCTCTACCTCGATGCCGGCAGAGGAGATGGCGTCGGCCAGGTCGCGCGGACCGATGGAACCGAACAGCTTGCCTTCATCGCCGGCCTTGGCGACCAGGGACAGCTCGATGTCGTTGAGCTGTTCGGCGCGGGCTTCGGCTTCGGCCTTGCGCTCGGCGGCCTGAGCTTCGAGCTCGGCACGCTGGGCCTCGAAGGCTTCGATGTTGTCCTTGGTGGCCGGCACGGCGAGGCCGTAGGGCACCAGGTAGTTGCGGCCATAACCGGGCTTGACGGTGACCTGGTCACCCAGACCGCCCAGCTTGCCAATCTTGTCGAGCAGAATGACTTCCATCTCGTAAACCTCTTGTCAGTCGCTGCGGCCGAGTCGTCCGCGAATATCCGCGAACGCGTCGATCAGGGCCGCAAGCAGCACGATGAGAATCATGGGCCAGGTGGTGATCAGCAGCACATAGAAGGCGACCAGCCACAGCCCGTTCATTCCCTTCAATCCGATAACACCGTGCACCAGCGCGATGCCGGCCACCAGCAACGGCACCCAGAGCATCAGGCCGAGGCCGGGCAGCACCAGCACCGTGCCGATGACGAGAAACGCCATCAGCACCAGCAGCTCGCGGGGCACCAGGCGCAGGGCCTGGAACTCCTCGCGAAAGCCGCCGGGGTTGTAGAGCCCCGCCTGCCAGCCCCTGGCCAGGGCCAGGCAGGCCACCGAGGCCAGCAGCACGATCAGCCCGGTGACGCCGCCGATCAGCATCTCGGCCAGCCGTTCGGTCTCGAGCCCCTGGCGCGAGAGCTCGTCGAGCATCGAGGCGAACTCCGGCGAGCCCTGGCGCAGCTGCTCCAGCAGGGGCCCGGTGCCGCCCGGCGGCACGAAGATGCCCAGCTGGATCATCGCCGCCCCGGCGAGGGCGCCGACGATCAGCGTCTCGCTCCAGCGCAGGCGCGAGCGCAGCACCACCGCCATCAGCGTGACCAGCAGGATGCAGGCCAGCGGGATGACGTCACCCCGGGTCCACCACCAGCCCGCCGGCACGGCGGCGGCGACGATCACCGGGAGCGCCGGTGCCAGGCCGCGGCGCAGCGTGACCAGGCCGGCGATCGCCGCGCCCAGCCAGAACAGCCAGGGGACCAGTGTGGCCGCGGCCGCCCCGGCGACTGCCTGGGGCGTACCGCGCATCATCCAGCGGGCGACGGGCAGCATCACGCTAGTGTCTTACTGGTGGCTATCGGTGTAGGGCAGCAGCGCCAGGTAGCGAGCCCGCTTGATGGCGGTGGACAGCTGACGCTGGTAACGGGCCTTGGTCCCGGTGATGCGGCTGGGAACGATCTTGCCGGTCTCGGTGATGTAGGCCTTGAGGGTGTCCAGATCCTTGTAATCGATCTGCTTCACGCCTTCAGCGGTGAAACGGCAGAACTTGCGGCGACGGAAAAAGCGTGCCATGGGAAAGACTCCTTAGCGTGCGATGTGTGGCTTAGGCGGACTGGGCGGGACGCGACGGCTTCTCGTCACGACGGGCGCGCTTCTCTTCCGCCGGCTTCATCATCGGGGAAGCCTCGGTGACGGCTTCCTTGCAGCGCACGACCAGGCTGCGGATGATGGCGTCGTTGAAGCGGAAGATGTTCTCGATTTCCTCGAGAGTCTCGCCGCGGCACTCGACGTTCATCAGCACGTAGTGAGCCTTGTGGATCTTGTTGATCGGGTAGGCCAGGTGACGGCGACCCCAATCTTCGAGGCGATGCACGGTACCGCCGTTCTCGGTGACGATGCTGGTGTAGCGCTCGACCATCGCCGGAACCTGCTCGCTCTGGTCCGGGTGGACCATGAACACGACTTCGTAATGACGCATGGGTTCTCCTTGCGGTTTGGCAGCTTCCAGAGAGGCGTGAGGCCCCAGGGGAAGCAAGGAGGTGATTATCGAAATACACGATGTCCGTTCGTCGGACGAACGGGCGCCAGTATTCTAAAGAGCGCGCGCCAGATGCGCAAGCTGGAAGCTGGAAGCTGGAAGCTGGAAGCTGGAAGCTGGAAGCTGGAAGCTGGAAGACAGCATGAACTCCGCCATCATGGGGTCAAGGATTGTCTTCAAGCTTCCGGCTCAAGCCCGCGAAGCGGGCGTTCTTCCAGGTGCGAAGCACCGCTCTTTAAGCTTATGGCTTCAAGCTTCTTTGCCGGACCGCCTCGAACAGGCCGATGCCGGTGGCCACCGAAACGTTGAGGCTCGAGACGCTGCCGGCCATGGGCAGCTTGACCAGCTGGTCGCAGGCCTCGCGGGTCAGCCGGCGCATGCCCTTGCCCTCGGCGCCCATCACCAGCGCCGTGGGCCCGGCCAGATCGGCCTCGAACAGGCTCGCCTCGGCCTCGCCGGCGGTGCCGGTGATCCACACGCCGAGCGCCTTGAGCTTGCCCAGCGCACGAGCCAGGTTAGTGACCTGATAGACCGGCACGCTCTCGGCGGCGCCACAGGCCACCTTGCGCACCGTGGCGTTGAGCGGCGCCGACTTGTCCTTGGGCACCACCACGCCGTGGGCACCGGCGGCGTCGGCGCTGCGCAGGCAGGCGCCGAAGTTGTGCACGTCGGTCACCCCGTCGAGCACCAGCAGCAGCGGCGCCTCGGCGTTCGACCAGCCCTGGAGGCGATGCCACAGCGCGGCTTCGGCCTCGAAGGCCAGCGGCGGGCAGAAGGCCACGATGCCTTGATGGGCGGCCCCCTGGGCGAGGCGATCCAGGTCGTCGCGGGGATGGGCACTGACCCGGGCGCCGCGTGCCCGAGCCTGATCGACCAGCTCGGCGAGACGGCCACCGACCTCCCCTACCTGCAGCCAAAGCTCGCGCGGGGCTTCTCCCCGATCGAGCAGCGCCCGCACCGCGTGCACGCCGTAGACGGCATCCAGGCCGTTCGGCATCTTGGGCCCGCGGCGCGGCGCGGGCTTGTTCTTCGCTTTCATCGACATCTCGGTTCTTCTCGACATCCCGGCATCGGCCTCAGCGACGACGCGGGCCGCGGCGGCGACGCTTGTTGCCGCCGCTCTTCTCGCCGTCGCCCGAGGACTGCCCCTGGGCGTCGCCCTTGCCCCCGCCCTTGCCCTGCTGGCCACGCGGCTTGCGGGCCTTGCGCTGCGGCCTGGGCTGGTCGTCGGCCAGCTCGAAGTCGATCTTGCGATCGTCCAGGTCGACCCGCGCCACCTGCACCGAAACGCCGTCGCCGAGGCGATAGCTCATGCCGCTGCGCTCGCCCTTGAGGCGATGCTTCTCGGCCTCGTAGTGGTAGTAGTCGGAGGGCAGCGAGGTGACGTGCACCAGGCCCTCGACGAAGAACTCGTCGAGGCGCACGAAGATGCCGAACTGGGTCACCGAGGCGATGGTGCCGCTGTAGACCTCGCCGAGCTTGTCGGACATGAACTCGCACTTCAGCCAGCTCTCGACGTCGCGGGTGGCGTCATCGGCGCGCCGCTCGGTCATCGAGCAGTGCTCGCCCAGTTCGAGCATCTGCTCGAAGGTATAGGGGCACCACTTGCTCGGCGGCTCCACCGGTGCGCCCTCCTCGCGCAGCACGGTCGCGGTCTGGCGCGGCCCGCGGATCACCGAGCGGATCGCCCGGTGCACGAGCAGGTCGGGGTAGCGACGGATCGGCGAGGTGAAGTGGGCATAGGCCGGATAGGCCAGGCCAAAGTGCCCCTCGTTCTGGGGCGAGTAGACCGCCTGGCTCATGGAGCGCAGCATCACCGTCTGGATGATGTCGGCGTCCTCGCGGCCGCGGATGGTCTCGGCCAGGGTCTGGTAGTCCTGGGGCGTGGGCTCGTCGCCACCGGGCAGCGACAGGCCCAGCTCGTTGAGGAACAGCCGCAGCTTGTCGAGGCGCTCCGGCGAGGGCCGCTCGTGGATGCGATACAGCGCCGGCAGGTCGTGCTTGTCGAGGAAGCGCGCGGTGGCGACGTTGGCCGCCAGCATGCACTCCTCGATGATCTTGTGGGCGTCGTTGCGCGAACGCGGCACGATCTTCTCGATCTTGCGCTCGTCGTTGAAGACGATCGCCGTCTCGGTGGTCTCGAAGTCGATGGCGCCGCGCTCGTCGCGGGCACCGCGCAGCACCTTGTAGAGGGAGTGCAGGTCTTTCAGCGGCTTGACCAGCTCGCTGTACTGCTCACGCAGCGCGTCGCCCTGCTCGTCCTCGTCGTCGAGGATCGAGGCGACCTTGTTGTAGGTCAGGCGTGCGTGGGAACGGAACACCGCCTCGTAGAAACGATAGCGGCTGATGGCGCCCTTCTGGGAGATGTTCATCTCGCAGACCATCGCCAGGCGGTCGACGTCCGGGTTCAGCGAGCACAGGCCGTTGGACAGCAGCTCCGGCAGCATCGGCACGACCTGACCCGGGAAATACACCGAGTTGCCGCGGCTGATCGCCTCCTGATCCAGGGGGCTGCCAGGACGCACGTAGTGGGAGACGTCGGCGATGGCCACCAGCAGCTTCCAGCTGCCGGACTTGGTCTGCCAGGCGCAGACGGCGTCGTCGAAGTCGCGGGCGGACTCGTCGTCGATGGTCACCAGCGGCAGGTGGCGCAGGTCGACGCGGTGCGCCTTGTCGTCCTCGGCCACCTCGGCGGACATGCCGGCGATCTGGTCCTGCACCTCCGGCGGAAACTCGGACGGGATCTCGTAGCTGCGGATGGCGATGTCGATCTCCATCCCCGGATCCATCCGCTCGCCCATCACCTCGGTGACATGGCCCACCGGCTGCACGCGGGTGGCCGGCTGCTTGACGATATCGGCCGAGATCACCTGGCCGTCGCGGGCGCCGCCGTTGGCGTTATGCGGAATGATGATTTCCTGGGCGATGCGCGGATTCTCGGGAATCAGCACGCCGAACTCGGGAGTGTTCTCGCGATAGACGCCGACGATGTTCTGGGTATTGCGCGCCAGCACCTCGACGATGGTGGCCTCGTCGCGGCCGCGGCGGTCGCGGCCGCTGATGCGCACCAGCACGTGGTCGTTATGGAACACGCGGCGCATCTGGCGCGGCGGCAGCACCAGGTCAGGCTTCTTGCCGTCATCGCGCAGCAGGAAGCCGATGCCATCGCGGTGGCCGAGCACCCGGCCCTTGATCAGGTCGAGCTTGTCGATCAGCGCATAGGCGCCGCGGCGATTGCGCAGCACCTGGCCGTCGCGCTCCATGGCCGACAGCCGGCGGCGCACGGCCTCCTGCAGATCCTCGTCCTCGAGGCCCAGCATCTCGCTCATGGCCTCGTGGGTGATCGGCTTGCCGTATTCCTCGAGCCGCGCCAGCAGGTATTCGCGGCTGGGCGCCGGCTTGTCGTACTTGTGGGCCTCGCGGCTGGCGTGCAGATCGTCGCTGAGCGTCCAGTGATTCATGCGGAGAGCATCCTTGGCAGGGTCGGGGACGACGTAAGGAGGGTGGCGCTCACGCGCCGCGGGCATGCAGTGATGCAATAGGGGTCTCTTGTCATGGCGGCAGTATAGCGTTGCGCAAGGGCGCACCCAACCATGTGCCGGCCGATAAAGGGACCGGAGACGCAAAAAAAGCCACCTGCCGACACACCAGGGGTTGCATCACCGAAAATTTACGGTAATATACGCGCCACTTGCCCAGATGGCGGAATTGGTAGACGCGCTAGCTTCAGGTGCTAGTGTCCTTACGGACGTGGAGGTTCAAGTCCTCTTCTGGGCACCAATTCGATACACTGTCAGCAGCATCGTCAGGTATCACGCTCTTTAAAAGCTCGATTCGCTCGTGTTTCGCCCAGGTGGCGGAATTGGTAGACGCGCTAGCTTCAGGTGCTAGTGTCCTTACGGACGTGGAGGTTCAAGTCCTCTCCTGGGCACCATTCATCGCTCAAGCGATGGCTCGGAACACGACGAATATGCATGACGCGCCCAGGTGGCGGAATTGGTAGACGCGCTAGCTTCAGGTGCTAGTGTCCTTACGGACGTGGAGGTTCAAGTCCTCTCCTGGGCACCATTTCGCGTTATGCAGACAAGAGCCGTACTTCGAGGCCATATCCTCGAACCCCCACATCGCTATATCGTCTTATTATCTCCGGCCGCACACGTTGCGGTTTTTTTGCGTTTCTGGCCGCCGGAAACCGACGATGCACTCATCCTCTCTGCCCGCTCCCCTGCTGCGCCATCGATGACGGCTCGCCTCGCTCAGTCGAAGCGTCCCGGCAGATCGGCGACCGCCTCGAGCCCCCAGCCTCGGGTATCCACCCGCCCTTCCAGCTCGCGCTCGACGGCTTCGGGGAGATCCGGGAAGAAATCCAGCCCGGTCAGCGTCTCGATGCGATCGATGCTGACCACGAAGCGATCCAGCGGCTCGTCGCCACGCACGCTCTGCGGCATCACGAAGGCCAGCGCACGAGGATGCTCCCCCGGCACCACCAGGATCTTGTAGAAGGCCACGGGCACCTCCACCAGGCCAACCCGATTCAACATGCCCTGAGTGAACTCCGATGCGAAGATCGGCCCGGTAATGACCTGCAGGGTGCCATACTGCGGCACGAAGCGGTCGATCACGACTTCTTCCAGGCGCTGCCAGAGCCGGCGGTTCAGATCCGGTCGCTGAGGCGCCATGTTGCTCATCAGGAAGGTATCATGCTGGGCGGACGGACCATGCACCCGGGCGATGGCATAGTTGGGCGCCAGATGGCCGCGGTCATAGCCGCTACGCAGATAGCTGTCCGGGGTGACGGGCCAGAGTGTTCGCCAGTCGCGACGGAATCCCGGGCGATCGCCGACCTCCGCCACGCGATCGGCGTACAGCACGTAGCTGGCCCACAGCGGGCTGACCCGCACGTCCGACCAGCCCACCAGGAAGCCGTCGTTGCGCAGCACGCGATGAACGCTCAGCGGCGTCAGCCGCTCCCAGGTCGGCACGCCCATCCAGCTGAGGCGCTCGCGCACCTCGCGCTCTTCCATGTACCACAGCCCGCTGCCCACCGCCGCGAACAGCGCGGCGATGCCCAGGCGGCGCAGCGAGCCGCGCCATGAAGGCAGGCGAAGGAGGCGTTGCAGCACCGGCGGGCCTTACCAGCCCAGCGCGAACATGGTCTCGAGATCGTGGCGCGAGTGCACCTGCAGGGCATTGAGGGTCTCGGTCTCGCGGATGCCCTCGACGTCGTTGAGACGCCCGGTCACCAGCTCCGCCAGCCCCTCGAAGTCGCGGGTCCGGGCGATGGCGACCAGGTCGTAGCGCCCGCAGGTGGAGAAGACCTCGCTGATGCCTTCCACCTCGGCCAGACGCTCGGCCACGGACTTGACCTGCCCCTTCTCGGTGTTGATCAGGATGACGGCATTCTGCATGGGACAATCTCCCTCGAATAGCGGTTCACGGCGGCGAGTATAACAGCGTCCTCGCCCGACGGGGGCCCCGGCACTTCCCGAGCGCTCGTCGCCCTTCCCGGGCTCGGCTACGCTGAATGAGCCGATCCCGCCTGCCGCACGCGCGCCACACGGCGGGAACGAGACGCCAAGAGCCGGCTCACCGGCCGCCGAGCGTGACATCAACCGTGACCCTCAGGAGGAACCCTCATGGCCAACCCCAGCCGTCGCGACTTCATGCGCCACAGCCTGCTGGGCCTCGCCGCCCTGCCACTGGGTATCGGCGCGCTGTCGACGCGCAGCTTCGCCCAGGATCTGCCACCGCTGGCCCCCGAGAGCGACCAGGCCAAGGCCCTGAACTACGTCGAGATCGCCGCCGACGCCAGCGATCATCCGGCCTACGCCGAAGGCGAGACCTGCGCCAACTGCATGTTCTACCAGGCCGATACCCAAGGCTGCCAGCTGTTCCCGCAGAACAGCGTCGCCCCGGGCGGCTGGTGCCAGTCCTGGACCGCCCAGGCCTGACCACCGCCCATCTCGCCTCCAACCGGCCCACCCCAAGCACCAGCGGCCCGCCCCGAGGGGGCGGGCCGGATCACGCCTGAGCCGGGTTCGGGCCTGCCTCAGGCATCCTTCTGCTCGTCCTCCGGCAGCGGCCAGTGATAGCGACGCACCACCTCGTCGTCCTCCAGAGACTCGAGCTTCACCGGGAAACCCCACAGCTGGTGCAGGTGGCGCATCACCGGATAGACGCTGCGCGCCAGCGGGCGACGGTTGTCCTGCACGTGGCGCAGCGTCAACGAGCGGTCACCGCGGATGTCCGCCGACCAGACCTGGATGTTGGGCTCGCGCACCGAGAGCGCATACTGCACGGCCAGGCCATCACGGATGCGCTGATAGCCACGGTCGTCATGGATGGCGGTGACCTCGAGCATCTCGTCACGGTCGTCGTCGAGCACCATGAACAGCTTGAGGTCGCGAATCACCTTGGGCGACAGGTACTGCTGGATGAAGGACTCGTCCTTGAAGTTGCGCATGGCGAAGTGCAGCGTCTCGAGCCAGTCGCTGCCGGCGATCTCGGGGAACCAGCGCCGATCCTCGTCGGTGGGATGCTCACAGATCCGCCGCAGGTCGGTGAACATGGCGAAGCCCAGGGCGTAGGGATTGATGCCGCTGTAGTGGGGGCTGTCGAAGGCCGGCTGATGGACCACCGAGGTATGGGACTGCAGGAACTCCAGGATCAGCCCCTCGTCCACCAGGCCGTCGTCGTAGAGGCGATTCATCAGGGTGTAGTGCCAGAAGGTCGCCCAGCCCTCGTTCATCACCTGGGTCTGGCGCTGGGGATAGAAGTACTGGGCGAGCTTGCGCACGATGCGCACCACCTCCCGCTGCCAGGGCGCCAGCAGCGGCGCATTCTTCTCGATGAAGTAGAGCAGATTCTCCTGAGGCTCGGGAGGGTAGCGCCCGCCGGCGTGCAGGCCGAGCGGATCCTCCGCATCACCGTCCTCCTGATGCCCCTCCTCGCTCGGCCGCCCGGGAATGGTGCTCCACAGGGTGTTGACCTGGGCCTGCAGGTAGTCGGAGCGCTCCTGCTGGCGACGCGCCTCCTCCTCGGCGGAGATAGGCGAGGGCCGCTTGTAGCGGTCCACGCCGTAGTTCTGCAGGGCATGGCAGGCGTCGAGCAGCTGCTCGACCGCGGTCACGCCGTGACGCCCCTCGCACTCGGCGAGGTAGCGCCGGGCGAACAGCAGGTAATCGACGATGGAACCGGCGTCGGTCCAGGTGCGGAACAGGTAGTTGCCCTTGAAGAAGGAGTTGTGGCCGTAGCAGGCGTGGGCCATCACCAGCACCTGCATCATCAGGGTGTTCTCCTCCATCAGGTAGGCGATGCAGGGATCGGAGTTGATGACCAGCTCGTAGGCCAGCCCCATCTGGCCACGCCGGTAGGCCTGCTCCACGGCCAGGAACTGCTTGCCGAAGGACCAGTGATGATAGCCCACCGGCATGCCCACGCTGGCGTAGGCATCCATCATCTGCTCGGTGGTGATGATCTCGATCTGATTGGGGTAGGTGTCCAGCCGATACTCGTCGGCCAGCCGGGCGATCTCCGTCTCGAACCGCTCCAGGACCTCGAAGTTCCAGTCGGAGCCGCTGGCGATGGGCTTGCGTTCGGTCATGCTGCCTCCTTGGCCTCGCCTCAGGACTGGACCGTGCGGCGCCGGAACAGCTCGCGGAACACCGGATAGATGTCGCCGGCCTCGACGATCTGCCGCATGGCGAAGCGCTCGGGATACTCGGCCTCGACCTTCTCGTACTCTTCCCACAGGGCCTGATGCGCGTGCGGCGTGATCTCCACGTAGGTGAAGTACTGCAGCCGCGGCATCAGGGTATTGGCCAGCTGATCGCGACAGGTCAGGGAGTCGTCGTCCCAGTTGTCGCCGTCGGAGGCCTGGGCCACGTAGAGGTTCCACTGGGTCGGCGGGTAGCGGTCGGTGATGATCTCGTCGACCAGGGTCAGGGCGCTGGAGACGATGGTGCCGCCGGTCTCCCGGGAATAGAAGAACTCCTCCTCGTCGACCTCCTTGGCGGCGGTGTGGTGGCGCACGAAGACCAGCTCGACCTTCTCGTAGTTGCGTTCCAGGAACAGGTAGAGCAGCAGGAAGAAGCGCTTGGCGATGTCCTTGTGGGCCTGGGTCATGGAGCCCGAGACGTCCATCACGCAGAACATCACCGCCTTGCTCGACGGCTGGGGCTGGTTGACCAGATTGTTGTAGCGCAGGTCATAGGTATCGATGAACGGCACCGCCTCGAGACGCTTCTCGAGCCGCTCGACCTCGGCCTTGAGCTCGGCGATGCGCGCCGGATTGCGCAGCACCGGATCCTTGCGTTCCTCGGCCTCCAGCGCCTCCTGGGCCTCGCGCAGGGCCCGGCGAATCGGCCCGCGCATGGCGATGCGCCGGGCATGAGCCTCGCGCATCGAGCGCACGATGTTGATACGGGCCGGCACCCCGTCACGGGTGAAGCCGGCCCGCACCGGGCGCACCTCGTCGAGGTCGACCAGGTTCTTGCGCTCCAGATGCGGCAGCTCCAGGCCGTCGAACACGAAGTCCAGGAACTCCTCGCGGGACAGGGTGAAGGCGAACTCGTCCATGCCCTCGCCCTGGTTGGAGGCGCTGCCCTCGCCGGATCCGCCGCCGCCTCCCCCGCCGGGGCGACGCAGACGATCGCCCTCGACGAACTCCTTGTTGCCGGGGGCGATGATCGAGCGCTTGCCGCCGGACCCGTGCTGGAACACCGGCTCGGAGATGTCCCGGGCGGGAATCGACACCTTCTCCCCGCGCTCCATGTCGGTGATGGAGCGGCGATTGACCGCCTCCTCGACGGACCGCTTGATATGGGTGCGATAGCGATCGAGGAAGCGCTGACGATTGACCGCACTCTTGTGCCTGGCATTGGCACGGCGGTCGATGAAGTAGGTCATGCGGACCTCCTGGGCTGCCCTGCGTCCTCACGGAGCGCCATGCCTCGGCGCCCCGTGCGGCCCTCGACGGCTACTGCGACTTGCGTACCCGCAGATACCACTCGGAGAGCAGGCGCACCTGCTTCTCGGTGTAGCCGCGGTCGACCATGCGGGCCACGAAATCCTCGTGCTTCTTCTGGTCCGCGGTGGAGGCCTTGGCGTTGAAGGAGATGACCGGCAGCAGCTCCTCGGTGTTGGCGAACATCTTGTGCTCGATCACCCCGCGCAGCTTCTCGTAGGACTGCCAGCTCGGGTTCATGCCGTTGTTCTGGGCCCGGGCCCGCAGCACGAAGTTGACCACCTCGTGGCGGAAGTCCTTGGGATTGGAGATGCCCGCCGGCTTCTCGATCTTCTCCAGCTCCTCGTTGAGCGACTGGCGGTCGAACAGCTCGCCGGTCTCCGGATCGCGGTACTCCTGATCCTGGATCCAGAAGTCGGCGTAGGTGACGTAGCGGTCGAAGATGTTCTGACCGTACTCGGAGTAGGACTCGAGATAGGCGGTCTGGATCTCCTTGCCGATGAAGTCCACGTAGCGCGGAGCCAGGAACTCCTTGATGAAGCGCAGATAGCGCTCGAAGGTTTCCTTGGGCAGCTGCTCCTGCTCGAGACGCTGTTCGAGCACGTAGAGCAGGTGCACCGGGTTGGCCGCCACCTCGTGGTTGTCGAAGTTGAACACCTTGGACAGGATCTTGAAGGCGAAGCGCGTGGACAGCCCGTCCATGCCCTCGTCGACGCCGGCGGCGTCGCGGTACTCCTGGATCGACTTGGCCTTGGGATCGGTGTCCTTGAGGTTCTCGCCGTCATAGACCCGCATCTTGGAATAGACGCTGGAGTTCTCCGGCTCCTTGAGCCGCGAGAGCACCGAGAACTGGGCCAGCATGCGCAGGGTGTCCGGCGCACAGGGCGCCTCGTTGAGCGAGGAGTGCTCGAGCAGCTTCTTGTAGATGTTGATCTCTTCGGTCACCCGCAGGCAGTAGGGCACCTTGACGATATAGACCCGGTCGAGGAAGGCCTCGTTGTTGCGGTTGTTGCGGAAGGCCTGCCACTCGCTCTCGTTGGAGTGCGCCAGCACGATGCCGTCGAACGGGATCGCGCCCATGCCCTCGGTGGGGTTGTAGTTGCCCTCTTGGGTGGCGGTCAGCAGCGGATGCAGCACCTTGATCGGCGCCTTGAACATCTCGACGAACTCCATCAGGCCCTGGTTGGCCCGGCACAGGCCGCCGGAGAAGCTGTAGGCATCCGGATCGTCCTGGGAGTAGAGCTCGAGCTGACGGATGTCCACCTTGCCGACCAGCGAGGAGATGTCCTGGTTGTTCTCGTCGCCGGGCTCGGTCTTGGCGATGGCGATCTGATTCAGCCGCGACGGATAGAGCCGCACCACCCGGAACTGGCTGATGTCGCCACCGGCCTCCTTGAGGCGCTTGGCGGCCCAGGGCGACATCACGCTCTTCAGGCAGCGCGGCGGGATGCCGTATTCCTTCTCGAGCAGCTCGCCGTCATGCTCCGGCGAGAACAGCGCCAGCGGCGACTCCTGCACCGGCGAGCCCTTGATGGCATAGAAAGGCACATGCTCCATCAGCAGCTTGAGCCGCTCGGCCAGCGATGACTTGCCGCCACCGACCGGGCCGAGCAGGTAGAGGATCTGCTTCTTCTCCTCGAGCCCCTGGGCGGCATGGCGGAAGTAGGCGACGATCTGCTCGATCGCCTCTTCCATGCCGTAGAACTCGGAAAAGGCCGGATAGCGACGGATGACCTTGTTGGAGAAGATACGCGACAGACGAGGGTCCTTGGCCGTGTCGATCACCTCGGGCTCGCCGATGGCCTCCAGCATTCGTTCGGCCGCACTGGCATAGGCCGAGGGGTCCTCACGGCAGAGTTCCAGGTACTCCTGCAGGCTCATTTCCTCCTGCAGGGTGCGTTCGAAGCGGTTCTGCACATGATCGAAGATGCTCATCGATGCCTCCTTAAAGCCCGGGGCTCCGGCCTGGCAATCCTGGCCCTCTCGGCCGGGTCGGTAGCTTCAGCGTAGTCAGCGCGACCGGACGATGACGCCCGAAATCTTCAACGCAGGGCTACACTTCCTATGAGCCCGCGAAGCCGAAGCGGTTCATCCCGGGGCGTGCAGATTTTCAACGAACGCGGCTCATTCCCTCCTCTAGAGCGTGGCAGCCAGCCGCACGCCCTGGTCGATCGCGCGCTTGGCATCGAGCTCGGCGGCCCGGTCGGCGCCGCCGATGACGTGGACCGAAACGCCCGCCTCGCCCAGCGGCTCGAGCAGGTCGCGCACCGATTCCTGACCGGCGCAGATCACCACGCTGTCGACCTCGAGCAGGCGCGGCTCGCCCTCGACGCGGACATGCAAGCCGGTGTCGTCGATGCCGACGTACTCGCAGCCGGCCAGCATCTCCACGCCGCGATGGCGCAACGAGGCGCGATGCACCCAGCCGGTGGTGACGCCGAGCCCGGCACCGGGCTTCGACGTCTTGCGCTGCAGCAGGGTCACCGTCCGCGGCACCGGCGGCCGCTCGGCCGCGCGCAGTCCTCCCGGCGCGGTCACCGTCAGGTCCACCCCCCACTCGTCGCACCAGGCGTCGGCGTCCAGGGCGGGATGGCCGGCATGGGTCAGCAGCTCCGCCACGTCGAAGCCGATGCCGCCGGCACCGATGATCGCCACCCGTGCGCCCACCCGCTCGGGATGCTGGATGGCCAGCGGGTAGGACACCACCTTGGGATGATCGATGCCCGGCAGCTCGAGGGCCCGCGGCCGAACGCCGGTGGCCAGCACCACCTCGTCGAAGCCACGCAGCTCGTGGAGCCCGGGGTCGGTCGCGAGCCGCACGCTGACACCACGCTTCTCCAGCATGGTGCGGAAATAACGCAGCGTCTCGTCGAACTCCTCCTTGCCGGGAATCTGCCGGGCATGATTGAACTGGCCGCCCAGCTCGGCCTGACGCTCGAACAGCGTCACCGCATGACCGCGTTCGGCGGCGGTGACCGCCGCGGCGAGCCCGGCGGGACCGCCGCCCACCACCGCGACGCGCTTCATCGACGCCGCCGGCACGATGGCAAGCTCGGTCTCATGGCCGGCCCTCGGGTTGACCAGGCACGAGGTCGGCTTGCCCTGGAAGGTGTGATCGAGACAGGCCTGGTTGCAGGCGATGCAGGTATTGATCTCGTCGACCCGTCCCTCCCGGGCCTTGGTCACCCAGGCCGGATCGGCCAGGAAGGGACGCGCCATGGAGATCAGGTCGGCATGTCCCTCGGCCAGCAATCGCTCGGCGACCTCGGGCATGTTGATGCGGTTGGTGGCGATCAGCGGCACCGGCAGCGCGTCGCGCATGCGCCGCGACACCTCGGCGAACAGCGCCCGCGGCACGCTGGTGACGATGGTCGGCACCCGCGCCTCGTGCCAGCCGATGCCGCCGTCGATCGCATCGGCGCCGGCCTCGGCCACCGCGCGCCCCAGGGCGACCACCTCGTCATGGGTACTGCCCTCCTCCACCAGGTCGATCATCGACAGCCGGAACAGGATCAGGGCCTCGGCCCCCAGGGCCTCGCGGATGCGCCGCACTGCCTCCACCGGGAAGCGGATGCGGTTGACGAAGCGACCGCCCCACTCGTCCTCTCGATGATTGGTCCCCCGGCAGACGAACTGGTTGATCAGGTAGCCCTCGGAGCCCATCACCTCCACGCCATCGTAGCCGGCCTCCCGGGCCAGGCGTGCGCAGCGCACGTAGTCGTCCAGGGTGCGCTCGATCTCCGCCGCGCTCAGGGCACGAGGCGGGCGAGGGTTGATCGGCGCGCGGATCGCCGAGGGCGCCACCGGCGCATCGGTGTAGGCGTAGCGGCCGGCGTGCAGGATCTGCAGGCAGATGCGACCGCCCTCGGCATGCACCGCCTCGACCAGGCGCCGGTGCTCGGCCACCTGCTCCGGGCGCTCCAGGGTGGCGCCGCCGTCGAACACGGCACCCTCCGCGTTGGGCGCGATGCCGCCGCCGACGATCAGCGATACGCCGGCCCGGGCACGCTCGGCATAGAAGGCGGCCAGGCGCGAGAAACCGCCGGGCATTTCCTCCAGGTTGGTATGCATCGAGCCCATCACCACCCGGTTGGGCAGGCGCAGCGGGCCCAGTTCGATGGGGCGAAACAGATGCGGAAAGTCAGCCACGTTCGAGCCACCTCGGAGCGTCGACAGAAAATTAAAACAACTGTATGACAGTCCCGCGGGCAGCGCAAAAGCCGCCTCGGCATTCGCCAGGAAAAGCCCGAGGCATTCGAACGAAAAAACCAGGTTCCAGACAACAGAAAAGCCCCGTGGCGTGAGCCACGGGGCTTTGGAATTCTGAGCAGATGGCGGACCGGACGGGACTCGAACCCGCGACCTCCGGCGTGACAGGCCGGCATTCTAACCAACTGAACTACCGGTCCGCGTGGTGGGCGATACTGGACTCGAACCAGTGACCCCCAGCATGTGAGGCTGGTGCTCTAACCAACTGAGCTAATCGCCCACGCGGTACTGCTTAGATTGTGCGTCATCGTGGCGGACCGGACGGGACTCGAACCCGCGACCTCCGGCGTGACAGGCCGGCATTCTAACCAACTGAACTACCGGTCCGCAAGTGATGATGCGGTACAGAAAACGCTGGCGGACCGGACGGGACTCGAACCCGCGACCTCCGGCGTGACAGGCCGGCATTCTAACCAACTGAACTACCGGTCCGCACTCGTTTCTGCGATGCAATCGGCCACTGTCTTTGACAGTGGTGGGTGGTACAGGGATCGAACCTGTGACCCCCAGCTTGTAAGGCTGGTGCTCTCCCAGCTGAGCTAACCACCCCCGGTCACATGGCGCTGCATTCTACGGAAACTGCGTTCATTGTCAACGCGTTTTTTCATCCCCGTGGCGAACGGGCGGCGCAGAACGGCAGGCCATTCATCCACTTGGCCGCTATCGGTCCCCGGACGCATCCCGCGCCATGGCCTCGGCGATGGCCGTCGCCCCCTCGGCGATCAGGGCGGCCTGATCGCGTCCCGAGGCTCGACGTGGCTTCCAGTCATGCTCGCCGTCCTCCAGCCAGTGCAGCTCGACGCCGGCGGGCAGCGCATATTGCGCCACCTCCTCGCGAGTGCCGAAGGGATCCCGCGTGCCCTGCACCACCAGCGTCGGGCAGGCCAGGCTCGGCCAGTGATCGAGACGCAGCGACTCGGGCTTGCGCGGCGGGTGGAAGGGATAGCCGCAGAGCGCCAGGCCATCGGCGCCGTCGCGGGCCGCCAGCAGGCTGGCCACCCGGCCGCCCATGGACTTGCCGCCCAGCCACAGCGGCCCCGAAGCAAGATGCCGTACGCCATCGCGCCAGGCGGCGTACTCGTCGACCAGCCGCTCGACCCGCGGCGGCGGCCGACGCCGTCCCTCTTCGCGCATGCGCTGCATATAGGCGAACTCGAAGGCCAGGGTCTGCACGCCCCGCTCGGCCAGCGCCGCTCTCAGGCGTTGCATGAACATCGCGTCCTGGCCGGCGCCGGCACCGTGCGCCAGCAGCAGCTGGCCATGGCGCGCCTCGCCGGTGACGTCCAGCGGCCCGAGGGCGTCGAGATGGAAACTTTTTCTGAACTCACTCATTGTATACACTTAATGAATACATTTAATCTGGCCGTATAACATACAAGAACGACGGTTCACGCCAGGCGGCAGCGCAAGATCGACACGCCGCCCGCTCCCGACTTGACCGTCATCATCATGTGGGCGAAAGCCTTGAGCTAGACTGCTGCCCAAGCGCGACTCCCTCCAACGCGTTCGATGGAACCCGACATGAGCACAGCACTGGAACACCCCACCTACAACTACAAGGTCGTGCGACAGTTCGCGATCATGACCGTTGTCTGGGGCATCGTGGGCATGGTCCTCGGTGTCACGATCGCCGCCCAGCTGGTCTGGCCGGAACTGAACCTGGGACTGCCCTGGACCAGCTTCGGCCGCCTTCGCCCGCTGCACACCAACGCCGTGATCTTCGCCTTCGGCGGCTCGGCGCTGTTCGCCACCTCCTACTACGTGGTGCAGCGAACCTGCCAGACGCGCCTGATATCGGACCGGCTGGCCGCCTTCACCTTCTGGGGCTGGCAGGCGGTGATCGTCTCGGCGGTGGTGACGCTGCCCATGGGCTACACCACCACCAAGGAATACGCCGAGCTGGAATGGCCGATCAGCCTTTTGATCGCGGTGGTCTGGATCGCCTACGCCATCGTCTTCCTCGGCACCATCAAGAAGCGCCGAACCTCGCACATCTATGTCGCCAACTGGTTCTACGCCGCCTTCATCCTCACCGTGGCGGTGCTGCACATCGTCAACAACGCGGCGCTGCCGGTCTCGGCCATGTACTCCATCTCGATCTACGCCGGCGCCGTGGATGCCATGACCCAATGGTGGTACGGACACAACGCGGTGGGCTTCTTCCTGACCGCCGGTTTCCTGGGCATGATGTACTACTTCGTGCCCAAGCAGGCCGAGCGTCCGGTGTACTCCTATCGGCTGTCGATCGTCCACTTCTGGGCCCTGATCATGATCTACATGTGGGCCGGCCCTCACCATCTGCACTACACCGCCCTGCCCAACTGGGCACAGTCGCTGGGCATGGTGATGTCGATCATCCTGCTGGCGCCCTCCTGGGGCGGCATGATCAACGGCATGATGACCCTTTCCGGCGCCTGGCATAAGCTGCGCACCGATCCCACCCTGCGTTTCCTGGTGGTGGCACTGTCGTTCTACGGCATGTCGACCTTCGAGGGGCCGATGATGGCGGTGAAGACCGTGAACGCCCTCTCCCACTACACCGACTGGACCATCGGTCACGTCCATGCCGGCGCCTTGGGCTGGGTCGCGATGATCACCATCGGCTCCATGTACCACCTGATCCCGCGGCTCTACGGCCGCACCGAGATGTACTCGGTGTCGCTGATCGCCGTGCACTTCTGGCTGGCCACCGTCGGCACCGTGCTCTACATCGCCGCCATGTGGGTCAACGGCATCCTGCAGGGCCTGATGTGGCGCGCGGTGAATCCCGACGGCACCCTGATGTACACCTTCATCGAGTCCGTCGAGGCCAGCGGCGCGGGCTATGTCGTGCGCACCGTCGGCGGGCTGTGCTGGGTCGTCGGCATGCTGATCATGGCCTTCAACGTCTTCATGACCGTGCGCCGCCAGCAGAGCCTCCAGCAGCCGCAGCCCCAGGCCGCCGCCTGAGACAACAGGGAACGAGAAGACTGCCATGAGACACGAGATCGTCGAAAAGAACGTGGGCCTGCTCGCCGTGCTGGTGCTGGTGGTGATCAGCTTCGGCGGCCTGGCCGAGGTCGTGCCGCTGTTCTTCCAGAAGCAGACCACCGAGCCGGTGGAAGGGCTCGAGCCGCTGGAACCGCTCGAGCTGGCCGGCCGCGACATTTACCGCCGCGAGGGCTGCGTGGGCTGCCACTCGCAGATGATCCGCCCCTTCCGCGCCGAGACCGAGCGCTACGGCCACTACAGCGTGGCCGGCGAGTCGGTCTACGAGCACAATTTCCTGTGGGGCTCCAAGCGCACCGGCCCGGATCTGGCCCGGGTCGGCGGCCGCTACAGCGACGACTGGCATCGCGCGCACCTCTACAACCCCCGCGACGTGGTGCCGGAATCGATCATGCCGGCCTACCCCTGGCTGTTCGAGAACGTTCTCGACGGCGAATCCATCGCCGACAAGATGCGCGCCATGCGCACCCTGGGCGTGCCCTACAGCGACGAGCAGATCGCCGGCGCCCGTGACGCGGTACGCGGCGAGCGCGAGATCACCGCCCTGGTGGCCTACCTGCAACAGCTCGGCACCGTGCTCAAGGACACCCGCTGACATGGATATGGGAACGCTACGCGGCATCATCACCGGCCTGCTGCTGATCGGCTTCATCGGCCTGGTCTGCTGGGCTTATTCCAAGCGGCGCAAGCCGGACTTCGACGAAGCGGCCAACCTGCCCTTCGCCGACGACGACGAGCACTCGGCCCGCGACACCGGCGCCCACCGGGACGACGCCCGGCGGGATCAGGCTCGTCAAGAACAGGGAGACCGTGACTCATGAGCTCATTATGGAATGACGTCCTGCCCGGCTTCTGGAGCGTCTGGATCATCGTCATCACGCTGGGCACCATCGTCATCAGCGCCTGGCTGCTGTTCGCCAATCGCAAGACCGACAAGGTCGCCGACGCCGAGGGCAACGTCGAGACCACCGGCCACGCGGCCGACGAGATCGAGGAATACGACAACCCGCTGCCGCGCTGGTGGTTCCAGCTCTACGTCGGCACGGTGATCTTCGCGCTCGGCTATCTGCTGCTCTACCCCGGCCTCGGCAACTTCGCCGGCCTGCTGGGCTGGACCCAGGAAGGCCAGTGGGAAGCCGAGGTGGCCCGGGCGGAGGAGCGCTACGCGCCGATCTTCGAGCAGTACCAGCAGGTCCCGATCCCGGCGCTGGCCCAGGACGCCGAGGCCATGCAGGTTGCCGAACGCCTGTTCCTCAACAACTGCGCCATCTGTCACGGCGCCAATGCCCAGGGCGGCTACGGCTTTCCCGACCTGACCGACGACGCCTGGCTCTACGGCGGCACGCCCGAGGCCATCGTGACCAGCCTCACCAACGGGCGCAACGGTCTGATGCCCGCCTGGCAGCAGCTCGGCGAGGACAACATCGGACGCCTCACCCAGTACGTGCTGTCGCTGTCCGGCCAGGCCGAGGACCCGCAGCGCGCCGAACAGGGCGAGGCGCTGTTCGCCTCGGTGTGCGCGGCCTGCCACGCCCCCGACGGCACCGGCAACCAGGCCCTCGGCGCGCCGAACCTGACCGATGACGCCTGGCTCTATCGCCAGCCCGGCCAGCCGCTGGAGGCGTCCATCCGCCAGACCCTGCGCAACGGCCGCAACGGCCACATGCCGGCCCAGGCCGCCTACATCGGGGAGGACAAGGTCCACCTGGTGGCCGCCTACGTGTACGGCCTCAGCCGACGCGACTGAGCCCCGGCGGCGGACCCACCCCGCCGCCGCCATCGATGCACAGGCCGCCTGTCGAGAAACCGCCATGAGCGACAAGATTCCCCACCGCGACATCACCGACGCCGGCGACACCGTCAGCCAGGCGATGTACGCCCGCCGCCGGCACCTCTACGTGCGCGAGATCAAGGGCGTCTTCCAGCGCCTGCGGCGCAGCGCCAACTGGGCGCTGATGCTGGCCTACTTCCTGATCCCGTGGATTCCCTGGGGCGACCGCCCGGCGGTGTGGTTCGACCTGCCAGGCCGCGAGTTCCACATCTTCGCCGCCACCTTCTATCCCCAGGAGTTCATGCTGCTCTCCTGGCTGCTGATCATCTGCGCCTTCGGGCTGTTCTTCATCACCGTGTTCGCCGGCCGCGTCTGGTGCGGCTACACCTGCCCGCAGAGCGTCTGGACCTTCCTGTTCATCTGGGTGGAACATCGCACCGAAGGGCCGCGCAACCGTCGCATCCGGCTCGACCGGCACGGCTGGAGCGCCGACAAGCTGCGCCGCAAGCTCGCCAAGCACGCCATCTGGCTGGTCATCGCCGCCGCCACCGGTCTGACCTTCGTCGGCTACTTCACGCCGATTCGCGACCTGGTGATGGAACTCCCGACCCTCGAGGCCCACGGCTGGTCCTACTTCTGGGTCGGCTTCTTCACCCTGTTCACCTACCTCAACGCCGGCTGGCTGCGCGAGCAGGTGTGCATCTACATGTGCCCCTACGCCCGCTTCCAGTCGGTGATGTTCGACGCCAACACCCTGATCGTCTCCTACGACGCCGCCCGGGGCGAACCGCGCGGCCCGCGCAGGAAGCGCCTCAGCCACGACGAGGCTCGGGAAGCCGGCCACGGCGACTGCATCGACTGCGAGCTGTGCGTGCAGGTCTGCCCCACCGGCATCGACATCCGCGACGGCTTGCAGTACGAATGCATCACCTGCGCGGCCTGCATCGACGCCTGCGACAGCGTCATGGACCGCATGGGCTATCCCCGCGGACTGATCCGCTACACCACCGAGAACGCCCTCGAGGGCAAGCCGTCGCATCTGCTGCGTCCGCGCCTGCTCGGCTACCTGGCCGTGCTGCTGGTGATGATCGGCCTGTTCGCCTGGACGGTCAGCGACCGCATCCCGCTGGGCTTCGAGGTGGAGCGCGGCCGCCAGCAGCTGTTTCAGATGACCGACGACGGCAGAATCCGTAACGTCTATACCCTGACGGTGCGCAACCTGGACCGCGAGGACCACGCCTACCGGCTCGCCGCCACGGGCCTGGAGGGGCTGACCCTCGACACCCGACGCGTCAGCGTGCCCGCCGGCGAGTCGCGCCGGCTGGTGGTGGAAGTCACCGCCCCGCCCGACGCCCTCCAGCGCCCCAGTCACGAGATCCGGCTGCGCCTGGAAGCCGTCGACGCCCCCGACATCGCCCTCGAGCGCGACGGCCGCTTCATAGGAGACACCCGCTGATGACGGCAGAACAACCGCCCATCGCCCCTTGGTACAAGCAGTTCTGGCCCTGGTTCATGATCGGCCTGCTGGGGGCCTCGGTCAGCTTCAGCCTGGTCTACCTGGCCCTCTCGATCCACTACTTCGACGGCACCGTGGCGGAGGACTATTACAAGGAAGGCCTGGCCATCAACGAGCAGATCGCCAAGCAGGAACAGGCCCGCACGCTGGGGCTCTCGGCTGCCCTGAACGCCGACCCGGCCACCGGCGACCTGGTGGTCGACCTGACCGGGGAGTCGCGCCCGGAGCGGCTGACCCTGAAGCTGATCTTTCCCACCGAAAGCGAGCGCGACCGGCGGCTGACGCTCGAGCACGTGCGCGCCGGCCGCTACGTCACCATGCTCGAGACGCCCCTGCGCCACCGCTGGTACCTGCACCTGGAACCCGGCGACGGCAGCGAGCCCGCCTGGCGCCTCACCGGCGAGGCCCGCTTCCCCGCCGAGGCCGAGATCGTCCTGGCGCCCGGAGACTGAGCGGCACCATGACCGCGACCACCGCCACCGCGCCCGTCGAGCGCGCCGCCTGCTATCACTGCGGCGCCCGGGTTCCACAGGACGCCCCCTGGACGATCACCCTCGACGACGCCGAACACCCGCTGTGCTGCCCCGGCTGCGAGGCGGTGGCCCACGCCATCGTCGACGGCGGCCTGGCCGGCTACTACCGCTTCCGAAGCGAGCTGCCGACACGGCCCGACGAGCGCCGGACCGCCCAGGCCGAGACCTGGGCACTGTTCGACGACCCTGGCCTGCAGCGGCGCTTCGTGCATGCCGACGATGAGGGTGTGCACGCCACCCTGGCGGTGGAGGGCATCACCTGCGCCGCCTGCGCCTGGCTGATCGAGCATCGCCTCAACGCCCTCGACGGCGTCAGCGCCAGCGCCGTCGATCTCACCCACCACCGCGTCCGCGTCGCCTGGGACCCGCAGCGCATCGCCTTCTCGCGGCTGCTCGCCGAACTGGCCGCCATCGGCTACCCGGCCCAGCCCTATGAGCCCGACGAGGCCCAACGACGCCTGCAGCGCGAGGAACGCCGCCAGGTGCGCCGGCTGATCGTCGCCGGGGTCGGCATGATGCAGGTGGCGATGTTCTCGATCCCCTTCTACGTGGCCGGCGACGGCGGCCTGGGCGCCGACTTCGATACCCTCTTCCACTGGCTGGCCTTCGCCCTGACCACGCCGGTGGTGCTCTACTCGGCCCAGCCGTTCTTCGCCGGAGCGCGGCGCGACCTGCGCAACCGACAGCTGGGCATGGACGTGCCGGTGTCGCTGGCCATCGCCGGCGCCTACCTCGCCAGCACCTGGGCGCTGCTCGTCGGCCATGGCGACGTCTACTTCGACTCCGCGGCCATGTTCACCTTCTTCCTGCTGTTCGGCCGTTTCCTGGAGGTGCGCGCCCGGCGGCGCAGCGGGCGCCGCGGCAACGCCCTGACCGAGATCCTGCCGCTGTCGGCGATCCGCCTCGGCGAGCACGGCGAGGAGCGCCTCCTGCCCGCCAGCGAACTGGTCGCGGGCGACCGGGTGCTGGTCAGGCCCGGCCACGGCGTGCCCGCCGACGGCGTGATCGAACAGGGCGCCTCCAGCCTCGACGAATCGATGCTCACCGGAGAGGCGCTGCCGGTGACGCGCGGCGTGGGCGACACCGTGACCGGCGGCAGCCACAACGTCGAAAGCCCGCTGACGGTGCGGGTGACCCATGCCGGACGGGATGCCCGGGCGGCGCGGCTGCTCGACCTCACCGACCGCGCCTTCGCCGAACGCCCGCCCGTCGCGCGCCGGGCGGCCCGGCTGGCCCATCACTTCGTGATCCAGGTGCTGCTGATCGCCGCCGCCACCGGATGGGTCTGGTCATTCGTCGACCCCGAGCGGGCCTTCTGGGTGACCCTCTCGGTGCTGGTGGTCAGCTGTCCCTGCGCCCTGGCGCTGGCCACGCCCGCCGCCCTGACCGCCGCCCACGGCAGGCTCTACCGCCGCGGCGTGCTGCTGACCCGTGCCGACGCCCTGGAGACCCTGCCGCGCCTCGACCGGATGATCTTCGACAAGACCGGCACCCTGACCCAAGGCGAGATGCGGCTGGAGCGCACCGTGCCGCTGGCGGAACACGACCCCGAGCGTCTCACCGCGCTGGCCGCGGCCCTGGAGGCCCATTCCGAGCATCCCATCGCCCGCGCCTTTCGCCCCCATCGCCGCGCCGGCATCAGTGCCCGCGACGTCACCGCCCGCCCCGGCCTGGGCCTCGCCGGCGAGATCGACGGCCGTCCCTGGCGGCTCGGCCGGCCCGACTTCGCGGCCCCGGACCGAGTGCCGACGAATCCGGACAGCGGTGCCGAGATCGGCCACTGGCTGCTGCTGGCCGAGGACGGCGAGCCACGGGCCTGGTTCGCCCTGGGCGACCAGCCTCGGGAAGATGCCGCCACCACCGTCGCCGCCCTGGCGGCGCGAGGCATCGCGGTGGAACTGCTGTCCGGCGACGCCGAGGGGCCCACCCGGGCACTGGCCGAGCGACTGGGCATCGCCGAGTGGCGCGCCGGCGCGAGCCCCGAGGACAAGCTCGCTCGGCTGCGCGACTGCCAGGCCGAGGGCCAGCGGGTGGCCATGGTCGGCGACGGCATCAACGACATCCCGGTGCTGGCCGGCGCCGACATCGCCTTCGCCATGAACGCGGCCACCGACCTGGCCCGCACCCGGGCCGACGCCGTGCTGCTCGGCCCCCATCTCGGGCGGCTGGTCGAAGCGCTCGACGTCGGCCGCGCCACGCGGCGCATCATCCGCCAGAACCTGGGCTGGGCGCTGGCCTACAACCTGCTGGCCCTGCCCCCGGCGGCGCTGGGCTGGGTGCCCCCCTGGCTGGCGGCGCTGGGCATGTCGGCGAGTTCGCTGGTGGTGGTCGCCAATGCCCTGAGGCTGGCCCGCCAGCGGCGCGCCGAGAATACCCTCGCCCGGGAGGCATCATGAGCATTCTCTACCTGCTGATACCGCTGTCGCTGATCCTGCTCGGCCTGGCCGTCTGGGCCTTCTTCTGGGCCGTGCGCCACGACCAGTTCGAGGACCTGGAAGGCCCTGCGCATCGCATCCTGTTCGACGATGACGACCCGCCGCAAGGGCCAGGCCCAGCGCACGATGCGGGCGAGCCGAACGCCGCCCCCGACCGTGACCGAACCCGGGACAAGGACAGCGACAAGGACGCCCGATGAACCCCACCGGACTCGACCTGCCACCGCTGGCCGCGGCCTTCGTCTTCGGCCTGCTCGGCGGCGCCCACTGCATCGGTATGTGCGGCGGCATCATGAGCGCCCTGAGTTTCGCCGTGCCGCCCAGCCTGCGCCATCCGGTCCGGCTCGGCGGCCTGCTGCTGGGCTACAACCTGGGGCGCATCGCCAGCTACGTGCTCGCGGGCGCCCTGGCCGCCGGGCTCGGCACCCTGGTCGGGCTGGCCCCCGGGGTGCGCCTGGCGCTGCAGGTGCTGGCCGCGACGATGCTGATCCTGATGGCGCTCTACATCGCCGACTGGTGGAAGGGGCTGTTGAGGCTGGAGGCCCTCGGCAAGCGCCTGTGGCGCCGCCTGGAGCCCCTCGGACGGCGACTGATGCCGGTCGTGACGGTGCCCCAGGCGATGGCCCTGGGCGCCGTCTGGGGCTGGCTGCCCTGCGGACTGGTCTACTCGATGCTGACCTGGAGCCTGGCCAGCGCCGATCCGCTGCGCGGCGCGGCGCTGATGGGCGCCTTCGGACTCGGCACCCTGCCGGCGCTGCTGGCCACCGGCCTGGCCGCGCGTCGGCTGGGCGGCCTGATCCGCCACCCGGCCACCCGCACCCTGGCGGCACTGACGATCATCGGCTTCGCCCTGTGGCAGCTGTGGGGGCTGTGGCCGGGCGCGATGCCCCACGAGGCCGGCCACGCCGGGCAGCACTGAACCGCTTTCGCCGTCGCGCTTGACCCAGCGCAACACCGCCCGCTTCCGCGACCGCTAGCCTGATGGCATGCACTCCCGGAATCCTGCCATGCCCGTCACCGCTCCTTCCGACTTCGGCGCCGACGACTACGCCGCGGCGCTGGCCGCCAGCAACGCCGACGCCCGTCCCCTGTCGCTGCATCTGCGCCTGCCGCTGCGCCACGATGGCGACGCGCGCGTCGATCACGCCAAGGGCATGGACCCGTTCGAAGTCGACCTGGCCCGACTGGATCGCGAGATGGTGCTGGTGCGACGCTGCCTCGCCCCCGATCGACGGATCGAGGCCCTGCACTGGGGCGGCAGCCTGCCCCCCTGGCTGAGCCTGTCGCGGATGAGCGGGCTGGTCGATCGGCTGGCCTCGCGCTTTCCCTTCGAATCGGGACATTGGCGCGACTTCACCGTCGAACTCGATCCCCGTGCCACGGATCTTCTCACCCTGCGCCATCTGGAGGCACTGGGCTTCAACCGCCTGAAGCTGGTCATGCGCCTGCCGAGGGCCGACCGCCCGGAAGCCCTGACGCGGCTGCAGTCACGCATCGAGCCGCTGCTCGACGAGAGCGTCCGCATGGGCTGGCACTCGCTGAACCTGGTGCTGATCGTGCCGCCGGCGACGCCCGAGCAGGAGGCCGCCGCGGCGCTCGCCACGCTGATGACCATGACGCCGCCACGCCTCTCGCTGCGCCCGGACCCCGCTTGGCAGGAGGGCGAGTCGACGCTGCCGGCGACGCTGCTGGCTCGGATCGAGGACCGCCTGGCCGGAAACGGCTATCGGTCGCTGGGAGGCGGGTTCTACGCCCGCCACGGCGCCGCGCTGGAGGACGCCAGGGCGCAGACGCGACGCGAGCAGGCCCGCGACCGGCTGGGGCTTGGCCCCGGTGCCATCTCGCGGCTGCCCGACGCCGTGGCCTGCAACGCCGGCTCGGCCGAGGACTATGCCGCGGCGCTGGATGAGGGGCGACTGGCCACCGCATCGGGGCACTGGTCGCGCTGCCGCCGTTCGGGCGCGGGACACGGCTAAGGGATGCTATGCCCGGGCGGGTGCTATCCGCCATAATGGGGAAGGCAAGCCCCGATCAAGGAGGACAGCATGCCCGATATCGCAGCCGGCAGGCGCCGCTCACTGCTGCACGAGACCCGCTGCCGGACCTGCAGCCTGAGTTCCCTGTGCCTGCCCCTGGCCCTCGAACTCGAGGACATCGATCAGTTCGATGCCATCATCCGCCGCCGTCCGCCGCTCAAGAAGGGCGAGTCGCTGTTCCGTCAGGGCAGCCCCTTCACCAGCGTCTATGCGGTTCGCTCCGGCAGCCTCAAGCAGATCACCAGCGAAGGCGGCGGCATGGATCAGCTGACCAACTTCTATCTGCCCAGCGAACTGGTGGGGCTGGACGGCATCGACGAGTCGACCTATCCCGGCTCGGTCATCGCGCTCGAGACCACCACCGTGTGCGAGATCCCCTTCGATCGCCTGGATGCCCTGTCGGAAAGCCTGCCGGAGCTGCGCGCCCAGCTCTACCGCAGCATGAGCAAGGAAATGCGCGACGACCGCCGCATGATGCGCCTGCTGTCGCGCAAGACCGCCGACCAGCGGCTGGCCACCTTCTTCGCCAGCCTCTCCGACCGCTTCCGGCGCCGCGGCTACTCCGCCTACAGCTTCCGGCTCTCCATGTCCCGGGCCGACATCGGCAACTACCTGGGGCTGGCCGTGGAAACCGTCAGCCGCATCCTGGGCCGCTTCCAGCAGCAGGGCCTGGTGGCCGTCTCCGGCCGCGAGGTGAACATCCTCGACCTGGACGCCCTGGCCGAGCTGGCCGAGGAAGAGGGCTGCCGCTGACAGCGCCAAGCGCCAAGCGCCAAGCGCCAAGCGCCAAGCGCCAAGCGCGGCAGGATGATGTCATGGCCATTCCTGACGTCAACGAAGAAACCCACAGGACTCGACGTCCCGTGGGTTTCTCATTGGCTTCCTCGACATCTGCCGCCCGTTACTGAGCAGCCGGGCGCTTGCCGCTAGGCGCTACTCACTCGTTATGCAGATCGATGCGGTCGGCCTGCATCTTCGCCTGCTTGTCCTCCAGCCCGGCGAAGTCGAACAGCTCGCGGTCGGCCAGCTGCGAGGGGGCGACGTTGGTGACCGCCTTGAACATGCTTTCCAGACGGCCGGGATGCTTGGCCTCCCACTCGGCCAGCATTTCCTTGACCACTTGGCGCTGCAGGTTGGGCTGCGAGCCGCACAGGTTGCAGGGGATGATCGGGAAGGCCATGCGCTCCGAGAACTCGGCGATGTCGGCCTCGCGGCAGTAGGCCAGCGGGCGGATGACGATGTTCTTGCCGTCGTCGGAGAGCAGCTTGGGCGGCATCGACTTGAGGCTGCCGCCGAAGAACATGTTGAGGAACAGCGTCTCGAGGATGTCCTCGCGATGATGACCGAGCGCGATCTTGGTGGCACCGATCTCCTCGGCATAGCCATAGAGGGAGCCGCGGCGCAGCCGCGAGCACAGCGCGCAGGTGGTCTTGCCTTCCGGGGTCTTCTCCTTGACCACCGAGTAGGTGTCGCGCTCGAGGATATGGTAATCGACGCCGAGCCCGTCCAGGTACTCGGGCAGCACATGCTCGGGGAAGCCGGGCTGCTTCTGGTCGAGGTTCACCGCCACCAGCGAGAAGTTCACCGGCGCGTTGCGCTGCAGATTCCGCAGGATCTCCAGCATGGTGTAGCTGTCCTTGCCGCCGGACAGGCACACCATCACCTTGTCACCCTCGCGGATCATGTCGAAGTCGATGATGGCGTTGCCGACCTGGCGCCGCAGCCGCTTCTGCAGCTTGTTGAACTCGCGCTTGGCCTTGGCGTCGGGCGCCTCGGCGGACAGGGTCGACGGCTCGGCCGAAGCGGCCTCATCGGCGGGACGGGGATCGAAGGTCACGGCATCTTGCATGGTCGGGGCGCTGCCAGGGCAATCGGGGAAAGGGAAAGGGCGCCTATCCTACCACCCTGCCGCCAGGCTGGCGACGTGGCGCGCGTTCAGCCGCTGCGGCGCTCGAGCAGCGCGTCGCGGTCCAGCCGCAGGTGCATCAGGGCCGTGGTCACGGCGGTGCCCAGCACGCTGTGGCGCCCCATCAGCGGCACCTCGAGCTGCGCGGCGACCCGCTCGAAGGCCGGTGCCACCTCGAGCCGCGAATGATGATGGTAACGCTGGTAACGCTGGACCAGGTCGATGCCGGCATTGGGCAGGTCGAAGCCGAATCGGGCGCGCAGCGGGCGGTTCAGCAACGCCAGGTCGCGATCCAGCCGCCAGCCGACCAGCGGGCGATTGCCGACGAAGTCGAGCAGCCGCGCCAGGGCCTGGTCGAGCGTCACGCCGTCGTCGAGATCGATGCCGCGCAGGCCGTGACGCCGCAGCACCTCGGCGTCCACGCCTTCCGGGCGCGTCAGCCGCAGCTCCAGCGACTCGCTGGTCAGCACCCGATCGCCGCGCAGGCGCACCGCGGCGATCGCCAGCGGCTCGGCGCTGCGCACGTCGCCGCCGGTCGACTGCACGGCCAGCGCCACCAGCTCCTCCCCCGTATAGGGGCGGAACAGCCAGCCATACTGGCCATGGGCGTGGCGGTGGCGGTCGACCAGGCGGCGCAGGGTCTTGAGCATGTCGATGTCCTTGTCGTGTCGAGAGGCGGCGGCCGGCCACCTCAGGTGTATTCGAGGTGATAACGATGGGAAATCCGCTGCTTGAAGTCCTTGACGATGTGCAGCGCCTCGCGCAGCAGGTCACGCTCCAGCGACGACAGCGACTGGACCACGACCCGGTCCGGCTCGCCGCTCTCGTCGCCGCCGTCGCCCTCCAGCCGCGCCAGCTGCTGCTCGAGGCGCAGCTGGGTGAACAGCGACAGCGCCTCCCCCAGGTCTTCGGCGAAGCGCTCCTCGAGCCGCCCGTCGGCGGCCAGGGCATCGAGGCGATCCAGGGTGCCGGTGGCGAGGATGCCGCGCTCCAGCGCCATGACCCGCACGCCATGCACGATGGGAAAGATGCCGCCCTTCTTGATGTCGATGCCGTGCTGGGGCTTCTTCAGCGAGCCGAACAGGGTCAGCGGCGTGGAGAAGCGCATCACCGGCCGGGCGAAGTAGGAGAGCAGCAGCTCGTCACGGGAGGCCGCCTCGAACAGCGTCTCCCTCACCCGCTCGAGCAGTGCCGGATTGCCGGCCACCGCATGAGCGTCGAGCATGATCGCCAGCTTCATCAGGCTGTCGCCGTCGCGAGCCTCGACCCAGCGCGCGATGCGCGCCTTCCACTGGCGCTCGGTGCCCACCCAGTCCGGGTTGGAGACCATGATGTTGCCGGGGCAGCGCGGGTAGCCGAGCGAGACCAGGGTCTCGGTGAACTCGGCCATGCGCTCCATGCAGTCCGGCCACGCCAGGTCGTCGTCGAGGATCAGGCCGTTGTCCTGGTCGGTCTTGAGCATCTGCTCGCCGCGCCCCTCGCTGCCCATCACCATCAGGCAGCTGTCGCGCCTCAGGGACTCGGGCATCGAGAAGTCCCAGGCCTTGTGGATGATGCGACCGTTGAGCGCGGCCAGCAGCCCCATGGCGAAGCGCAGCTTCACGCCCTGGGCCATCAGCGCACCGGCGAGCTCGGCGGTACGGCGGCTGGCGGAGGCCAACTGCTTCAGGTCGCCGGCCTGCTCGACCTGCAGGCTGACCACGTGGCTGCGGCTGGAGAAGTAGCTGAGCACGTCGGTCAGCTCCACCACGCCCACCGGCGCCTCGTCCTCGACGATCACCACCCGCTCGATGCGCCGGCGGGTCATCAGCACCAGCACCTCGAACAGGTACTGATCGGGCCGGGCGGTGATCAGCTCCTCCCCGGCCAGCGACGACAGCGGTGTCTCCTGGCCGAGCCCCTCGAGCACCAGGGCGTCGAGCAGGTCGGTCTTGGTGACCATGCCCGGCCCGGCCTCGCCCTGCACCAGCAGGCTGTCGACCGCCTCGTCATGCAGCAGACGCACCGCCTCGGCGATGGTGGTCTCGCCGCCCAGGCAGCGCGGCGGGCGCATGCAGTCCTGGGCCCGCGCCAGCATGAAGCCGGCCATGGTCACCCCGCCGGCCGCGCGCTGCTCGGTCAGCAGCCGCGCCTTGTCGGCGAGACGCTGGCGGAAGAAGGCATCGAAGGCCGGATAGGCGTCGCACAGCTCGAGAAACAGCGCCCGGGGCAGCAGGTAGCACAGCGATTCCTGCTCGGCACGGAAGCGATAGCGACTCTGGCCATTGAGAATGCTGATGGCACCGAACAGGTCGCCGCCGGTGTAGTGGCCGATGCGCTGGCGCTCGCCGGGCTGGGTGGTGTCCAGCTCGGCGACCTCGCCCTTGTGGATGAGGAAGACGTTATCGCCGGGCTGCCCCGCCTCGAGGATGATCTCGTCGCAATCGAAGTAGGCCAGGTCGAGACCGCCGCGCACGCGCTCCCGCCCGGCCTCGTCGAGCAGGCTGAAGGGGGCGTGGGAGAGATCGACATCGACCATGGAAGCGGGTCCTCGTGCCGGGAATCGCCGCCCCGGATCGCGCACCGAACGGGGCATGGGCCACGCGCGAGACGAAGAACCGGGGACAGCAGGGCTCGGGTCCAGAGTAGCAACCCCCTCTCGCGACCAGAATCTAGACCATGGTGTTAGGTATTCCGCCGCAGGCCGACCCGACGAATCTCGGCTTTATACCAAAGTCATAGCCCACGACCGTGACCTCATGCGTCATGACGTTATGCCGAGATCGGATGCCGAGTCATCATTCGGACACGGGGATAGACGATCGTCCAACCTTTGCCGCCTCCTCTCGAGTCAAATCCTTCCAGAAGGTTCGTAATATATTGATTTACAAGAAACTTACGATCACTAATTGAATCGTTTTACGCTCATGATACGAAAGTCTGCGATGTTTTTTCCGGCGTTGTTGACCAGCATTGACGATGATCATCGGGTGATGCCATCCCGCCGAGATGCGACCCCTCTTCGACGGGCACTTCATCATCCGGCACGCCGCCGCGGTCCGCTCGCCGGACACCGGGAAGGCCACGCGGCGACCCATGAATGCTGTGAGCAACTTCCCGACCCCAACAACAAGTGGAGAGCAATATCATGGCTGAAGAGACCCCCAATGCCGAGGCCTACTGGAAGGCCAACCTTAGATTGATTACCGGCTGTCTGGTCGTCTGGGCAGCCGTCTCCTATGGCGCGGCCATCCTGCTTCGACCGCTGCTGGCGGGCATTGCCGTGGGCGGCACCGACCTGGGCTTCTGGTTCGCCCAGCAGGGTTCCATCCTGACCTTCATCGGCCTGATCTTCTTCTATGCCTGGAAGATGAACCGGCTGGACAAGCAATTCGGGCTCGGGGAGTAACTCAGCATGAGTCAATTTGCCATCAACGTCCTGTTCGTCGGCGCCTCCTTCGCCCTCTACATCGGCATCGCCATCTGGGCCAAGGCCGGGTCGACCAAGGACTTCTACGTTGCCGGCGGCGGGGTGCATCCGATCACCAACGGCATGGCCATCGGCGCCGACTGGATGTCCGCAGCCTCCTTCATCTCCATGGCCGGCCTGATCGCCGCTGGCGGTTACGCCAACTCCACCTTCCTGATGGGCTGGACCGGCGGCTACGTGCTGCTGGCCATGCTGCTGGCCCCCTACCTGCGCAAGTTCGGCAAGTTCACGGTGCCGGAATTCATCGGTGATCGCTTCTACAGCAAGCAGGCGCGCATGGTCGCGGTGGTCTGCCTGATCGTGGCCTCGGTGACCTACGTCATCGGCCAGATGGCCGGCGCCGGCGTGGCCTTCTCGCGCTTCCTGGAAGTCGACGCCACCACCGGCCTGATCATCGCCGCCGTGGTGATCTTCTTCTACTCGGTGCTGGGCGGCATGAAGGGCATCACCTACACCCAGGTGGCCCAGTACATCGTGCTGATCATCGCCTACACCATCCCGGCGGTGTTCATCTCGCTGGAGCTGACCGGCAACCCGATCCCGGCGCTGGGCCTGTTCTCCGAACACAGCGAATCCGGCATGCCGCTGCTGGCCAAGCTCAACGAGGTGATCACCGAACTCGGCTTCAACGAGTACACCGCGGACGTGGACAACAAGCTGAACATGGTGCTGTTCACCCTGTCGCTGATGATCGGTACCGCCGGCCTGCCCCACGTCATCATCCGTTTCTTCACCGTGCCCAAGGTGGCCGACGCACGCTGGTCCGCCGGCTGGGCCCTGGTGTTCATCGGCCTGCTGTACCTGACCGCCCCGGCCGTGGCCTCCATGGCACGCCTCAACATCGCGACCACCGTCTATCCCGACATGGCCGGCCAGGTCGAGAACGTCGAGGATGCCACCGCCAACCCGATCCTCTACGAGGAGCGCCCGGGATGGATCCGCACCTGGGAAGAGACCGGCCTGATCCAGTATGAGGACAAGAACGACGACGGCCGCATCCAGCTCTACAACGACACCGAGGCCTTCGCGCCGACCGCCGAACAGCGCGGCTGGGAAGGCAACGAGCTGTCGGTCAACAACGACATCCTGGTGCTGGCCAACCCCGAGATCGCCAATCTGCCGGGCTGGGTCATCGGCCTGATCGCCGCCGGCGGTCTCGCGGCCGCACTGTCGACCGCCGCCGGCCTGCTGCTGGCCATCTCCTCGGCGATCAGCCACGACCTGATCAAGGGGGCCATCAATCCGCGCATCACCGAGAAGGGCGAGCTGATGGCAGCCAGGATCTCGATGTCGGTGGCGATCGTGGTGGCGACCTACCTGGGCGCCAACCCCCCGGGCTTCGCCGCCCAGGTGGTGGCCCTGGCCTTCGGTATCGCCGCAGCCTCGCTGTTCCCGGCGCTGATGATGGGGATCTTCTCCAAGCGGGTGAACAATCACGGCGCCATCGCCGGCATGGTCACCGGTCTGGTCTTCACCCTGGTCTACATCTTCGTCTACAAGGGCTGGTTCTTCATTCCGGGCACCAACAACCTGGCGGACACCCCGGAGAACTGGGTGATGGGCATCTCGCCGCTGTCCATCGGCGCGGTCGGTGCGATCATCAACTTCGCCGTGGCCTTCACCGTCTCCAAGGCGACCGCCGAGCCGCCCCAGGAGATCCAGGACCTGGTCGAGAGCGTGCGCTATCCCAAGGGTGCTGGCACCGCCGTCGACCACTGAGTCATAATCCTTCCGGCGCCCACGGGGCGCCGGCCCACTCTTCCATGTCGGGCTTCCTTCGGGAAGCCCGACGCGTATCAGGACGACCTCGATGATTTGGCACTTGATCGCGGCGGTCTTCGCCGGACTCGGCGCAGCGGGCATCGCCCTGCTGCTGCGCACCCTGACCGCCAAGCGGCTGCCTCGCTGGATCGTGCCGGCCTTCGCCGGCCTGGGCATGATCGCCTACCAGATCCACCACGAATACACCTGGTTCGACCACAAGCGCGCTCAGCTGCCCGACTCCACCAGGGTGGTGGCCAGCGAGCAGCGGCCCGCCTTCTGGCGCCCCTGGACCTACGTGGTGCCGCTGACCACGGCCTTCACGGTGGTCGACGAGGACGGACTGTCACGCTCGCGGGCCGACGACGAGCCGCTGGTCGAGTTCATCCTCTACCGCTTCGAGATGGGCGCCGCCGACCGGCTGATGCATCGGCCGCACCTGCTGAACTGCGCCTCCGGCGAGCTGGTGCCGCTCGACGACGAAAGCGGCCGTGCGCAGACCGAGGCCCTGCGCCGGCTCGACGACGGCGACCCGCTGCGCCGGGCGGTCTGCACCGACGCCTGAGGCCAGTCTGTTCCTGGCTCGCCTAACGAAGAATCCTATGGCGAGGCGCCGGGGACAAGCCGAAGCGGAGCTCCTGCGCCAGGGGCGAGGAGCACTGCTCCGAACGGGCTGGCCAGCGAGGGCCAGCACCGGACCTGCAAGCGAAGCGGGACACTTGAGCGCAGCAGGGCGTCGGGAGCGACAGGGAAGTATGCATTGCGTCTCCGGTGGGCCGGCCCGCGCGCAGGCTTGTCGACGGGTCAGCCTCGCGCCCAGCGCAAAAGGTCTTATCCCGCGTCACCACCCCATCGGACATGGACAGCCTTCCATCGGGCCTTAGAATGGGCGGGAACCCGAGGGAGATGACCATGTTCGCTGGCTGGCTGCTGATCGCCGTTTCACTGCTCTATATCGCCGTGCTGTTCGCCATCGCCTGGCGCGGCGACCGCATGGCCCGCCGCCACGGCGCCAGCCGCCGCCGGCCGGTGATCTACAGCCTGGCGCTGGCCATCTACTGCACCTCCTGGACCTTCCACGGTGCCGTCGGCCAGGCGGCCACCTCGGGCTGGTCGTTCGCCAGCATCTTCGTCGGACCGATCCTCACGCTGCTGCTGTTCTGGCCGGTGCTGGCCAAGATGATCCGCGTCGCCAAGCACCAGAACGTCACCTCCATCGCCGACTTCATCGCCTCGCGCTACGGCAAGACGCAGTCGCTGGCGGCCTTCGCCAGCCTGGTGGCGCTGATCGGCACCCTGCCCTACATCGTGCTGCAGCTGAAGGCCGTCTCGACGTCGTTCAGCGTGCTGACCGAGGCCTCGGACATCACCCGGGCGCCGCTGTTCGGCGACACCGCCTTCTACGTCGCCGCGGTCATGGCCCTGTTCGCCATCCTCTTCGGCACCCGCCACACCGACGCCACCGAGCACCACGAGGGACTGATCCACGCCGTGGCCTTCGAGTCGCTGGTCAAGCTGGTGGCCTTCCTGGTGCTCGGCGCCTACGTCACCTGGGGCATGTTCGACGGCCTCGGCGACCTGCTGGCCTTCGCCGACATCCAGCTTGAGCTGCAGCGCCAGCTGGCCCAGCAGGACTTCGGCCAGAGCTTCTGGGCCCAGACCCTGCTGGCGATGCTGGCGATCCTGTGCCTGCCGCGCCAGTTCCACGTCGCGGTGGTCGAGAACACCCATCGCGACGACGCCGCCAAGGCCCGCTGGCTGTTCCCGCTCTACCTGGCGGCCTTCGCCTTCTTCGTGCTGCCGCTGGCCGCGGCCGGCCTGACCCTGTTCCCCGACGGCAGCGTCGACCCCGACAGCTACGTGCTGGCCCTGCCGATGGCCGCGGGCAGCGAATGGCTGGCGCTTTTGACCTTCATCGGCGGCTTCTCGGCGGCCACCGGCATGGTGATCGTGGCCGCGGTGGCGGTCTCGATCATGATCTCCAACGAGATCGTCATCCCGGCACTGTTCCGGCTGCGCTGGTTCGACACCAAGGCCCGGGACTACGGCCGGCTGGTGCTGCGCGCGCGGCGCATCACCATCGCCGCGATCCTGGCGCTGGCCTACGGGGCCTATCATCTGATCGGCGACTTCAGCTCGCTGGCCGCCATCGGCATGCTGTCGTTCGCCGCCGCCGCCCAGTTCGCCCCGGCGCTGATCGGCGGGCTCTACTGGAAACGCGGCAACCGCCTGGGCGTGATCGTCGGCATGAACGCCGGCTTCGCCATCTGGGCCTACAGCCTGCTGCTGCCGGCGATGATCGGCGCCGGCGTGCTGCCCCAGGCCTGGCTCGACGGCGGCCCGATGGGCATCGGCTGGCTGTCGCCCACCTCGCTGTTCGGGCTCAACGTCGGCGACGGCTTCACCCACGGGGTGATGCTGTCGCTGGGCGTCAACCTGGTGGCCTACATCTTCGTCTCCCAGATGACGCCACAGCGGGTGGTGGAACGCATCCAGGCCTCGCTGTTCGTCGACAGCGTCGAGACCCGCCAGACCTCGGTGAACCGCCCCTGGACCGGCGCCACCACGGTCGGCGACCTCAAGGTGCTGTGCCAGCGCTTCCTGAGCGCCGACCAGGTGGGCCGGGCCTTCGACGACTACGCGCGGCGCACCGGCACCCCGCTGGACGACAACGCGAGGGCCTCGATCGACGTCATCCAGTTCACCGAGCGTTTCCTGGCCTCGGTGCTCGGCGCGTCCTCGGCACGCATCGTGGTCAATTCCGCCCTGCAGGGCCGCGGCATCGGCATCTCCGACGTGATCTCCATCGTCGACGAGGCCTCCCAGGTGCTGGAATTCAACCGCGTCCTGCTCCAGGCCACCATCGAGAACATCAACCAGGGCATCAGCGTGGTCGACCAGAACCTGCGCCTGGTGGTGTGGAACCAGCGCTACCTGGAGCTGTTCCGCTTCCCCGACCACCTGATCCGGGTCGGCGCGCCGATCGATCGCATCTTCCGCTACAACGCCCACAACGGCGAGTACGGCCCGGGCGACCCCGAGGAACACGTGCAGCTGCTGCTCGACAACATCCGCGAGGGCCAGCCGCACCGTTACGTGCGCTACCGCCAGGACGGCAGCGTGCTCGAGGTCCAGGGCAACCCCATGCCCGGCGGCGGCTTCGTCTACACCTACCAGGACATCACCCAGCAGAAGCGCACCGAGGAGGCGCTGATCCGCTCGGAGAACAACATCCGCATCTACACGGACAACGTGCCGGCGCTGATCGCCTACTTCGACAAGGACTGCCGCTACCTCTTCACCAACCGCGCCTACGAGCAGGCCTTTTCCATCGACCGCAACGCGGTGATCGGCCGCCCGCTGCACGAGGTGCTGCCGTCGGACATGCACCGCGAGCGCGCGCCCTGGATCGAGCGCGCCCTGGACGGCGAGCGGGTCAGCTTCGAGGTCTCGCTGACCCTGGCCGAAGGCATCCGCTACATGCTGGTGACCTACACGCCGCACTTCGGCGACAGCGGGGCGATCCTGGGTTTCTTCGCCCTCTACCAGGACATCACCGAGCGCCGCCGCGCCGAGATCGCCCTGCAGGAGACCAACGAGACCCTGGAGGAGCGCGTGCGCGAGCGCACCCAGGCGCTGTCCGAGGCCAACGCCGCACTGCGCCAGGAGAACCGGGTGCGCGCCGAGGCCGAGCAGGCATTGCGCCAGGCCAAGCAGGTCGCCGAAGACGCCAACGCCTCCAAGACCCGCTTCCTGGCCGCCGCCAGCCACGACCTGCTGCAGCCGCTCAACGCCGCGCGGCTGTTCACCTCGGCGCTGTCCCAGGACATGCAGGCCGACGAGATGCGCCGCACCATCGGCCATATCGACAACTCGCTGCAGGCCGCCGAGGAGCTGCTCGGCACCCTGCTCGACATCTCCAAGCTCGACGCCGGGGCGCTGACTCCGCGGCGCAGCCACTTCGCCCTGGCCGACGTCTTCCGTCCGCTGCGCGCCGAGTTCGAGGTGATGGCCGAGGACCGCGGCCTCGACCTGGTGGTGGTCCCCACCCGCCAGTGGGTCGACAGCGACGCCCAGATGCTCCGGCGCATCGTGCAGAACTTCCTGTCGAATGCCATCCGCTACACCCAGGAGGGGCGGGTGATGCTGGGCTGCCGGCGCCAGGGCGAGCGGCTGTCGATCGAGGTTTGGGACTCCGGTCCCGGCATCCCCGAGGCCAAGCAGGCCGAGATCTTCCAGGAGTTCCGCCGCCTCGACCAGACCTCGCGTCACAAGGAGAGCGAGAAGGGCCTGGGGCTGGGGCTGTCGATCGCCGATCGCATGGCCCGGGTGCTCGATCACCCGATCCGGGTGCGCTCCTGGGAGGGCGTGGGCACCGTGTTCTCGGTCAGCGTGCCGACGGTGGCCGCCCGCGAGGAGGAACGCCGCGAGGAAGCCAGGCCCAAGCGCGCCGGCAACAAGCTGGCCGGCAAGCGCATCCTGTGCATCGACAACGAGTCGCTGATCCTCGAAGGCATGAAGGCGATGCTCTCCGGCTGGGGCTGCGAGGTCTTCACCGCCACCTCGATCGGCGGCGCCAAGTCGGTGCTGCGCCACCTGGACGCCGACCCCGACGCGATCCTGGCCGACTATCACCTGGACAACGAGGTCACCGGCCTGATGGCCATGGAGGCGCTCGGCGAGCGCCTCGAGGGCGCGGTGCCGGGCATCGTGATCACCGCCGACCGCACCGAGGAGGTCGCCGAGGAGATCAAGCGCGCCGGCTACCAGCTGCTGCTCAAGCCGGTGCGCCCCGCCGCCCTGCGCGCGCTCTTGACCCGCACCCTGCAGGCCAGCCGCGCGCCTAGCGCCTAGCGCCTAGCGGAAACGCGAGCTTAATGAGAATCGCCCCCATGGCCAGGCCATGGGGGCGATGTTTCTTCCAGACTCAAGCTTGTGTATGCGAGGCGCCGTACTTCCGGCGTCTGGATCCCGGCTCAGGACGGCTCCACCTTGGGCGGCTCGACCTCGAGCTTCTGGGCGGCGATCACCGCCTGGGTGCGGGAGTGCACGCCGAGCTTGCGCAGGATGGCGGTGACGTGGGCCTTGATGGTGGCCTCGGAGACGTTCAGCTCATAGGCGATCTGCTTGTTGAGCAGGCCCTCGGTGAGCATGTTGAGCACCCGGAACTGCTGCGGCGTCAGCGAGGCGATGGCCTCGGCGAAGCGCGCCTCCTCCTCGTCGGCCTCGCCCAGCGCATCGGCCATCTCCTCGGGCAGCCATACCTCGCCGTCGAGGATCTCGCCCACCGCTTCCGCGATCAGCGACAGTGACGACGACTTGGGGATGAAGCCCGAGGCGCCATAGTCGATGGCGCGGCGTACCACGTGCAGCTCGTCGCTACCGGAAACCACCGCCACCGGGATGTCGGGCGTCTGGCCGCGCAGCTGGATCAGCCCGGAAAAGCCGTGGGCACCGGGCATGTGCAGGTCGAGCAGGATCAGATCGGCGTCCGGATGCCGGGTGACGACCTCGGTGGTGGCCTCCATGGTATCGGACTCGACGATTTCCGCCTGGGGGGCGACCTGGCGCAGCGCCTGGGTCAGGGCCGCGCGGAACAGCGGATGATCGTCGGCGACGATGAACTTCTGGGCAAAGGCCATGGATTCTCCTCCGGATCCGGGAGCAGCGGGGGCCGTCCGCCGCCTTCGGGACGCAGTGTTTGTTATCGGCATGTTACCCCATGGCCGAGGAGATGCCCAAGCGATCATCGCCAGCTTGTCGACAATCTTGCCTCGTGCCATGAAGAAGCCGGCCCGCAGGCCGGCTTTCAGGATTGTAAGGCGCCCCGGGGGGAGCCGTCATCAACGGTTGGCGCGATGCTCGATCAGGTCGTCGACCACCGACGGATCGGCCAGGGTGCTGGTATCGCCCAGGCCATCGCACTCGTTGGCGGCGATCTTGCGCAGGATGCGGCGCATGATCTTGCCCGAGCGGGTCTTGGGCAGCCCCGGCGCCCACTGGATGACGTCCGGCGAGGCGATCGGCCCGATGTCCTTGCGCACCCACTTGGTGAGCTCCTTCTTGAGCTCGTCGCTGGGCTCCACGTCGTCGGCCAGGGTCACGTAGATGTAGATGCCCTGCCCCTTGATGTCGTGGGGGAAGCCGACCACGGCGGCCTCGGCCACCGACTCGTGCGCCACCAGCGAGGACTCGATCTCCGCGGTACCCATGCGGTGACCGGAGACGTTGAGCACGTCGTCGACGCGGCCGGTGATCCAGTAGTAGCCGTCCTCGTCGCGGCGGCAGCCGTCGCCGGTGAAGTACATGCCCTTGTAGGTGCTGAAGTAGGTCTGCAGGAAGCGCTCGTGGTTGTTCCAGATCGAGCGTGCCTGGCCCGGCCAGGCGTCGAGCATCACCAGGTTGCCCTCGGTGGCGCCCTCGAGGATATTGCCCTCGTTGTCCACCAGCGCCGGCTGCACGCCGAAGAACGGCAGGGTCGCGGAACCGGGCTTGAGGTCGGTGGCGCCGGGCAGCGGCGCGATCATGATGCCGCCGGTCTCGGTCTGCCACCAGGTATCGACGATCGGGCAGCGCTCCTTGCCGATCACCCGATGGAACCATTCCCAGGCCTCGGGGTTGATCGGCTCGCCGACCGAGCCCAGCAGACGCAGGCTGTCGCGGGAGCTGGAATCCATGACGTCGTCGCCGTGGGCCATCAGCGCGCGCACCGCGGTGGGGGCGGTGTAGAGGATGTTGACCTGGTGCTTGTCGACGATCTCGCCCATGCGGCCGTTGGTCGGGTAGCTGGGCACGCCCTCGAACATCAGGGTGGTGGCGCCGTTGGCCAGCGGGCCGTAGACGATATAGCTGTGGCCGGTCACCCAGCCCACGTCGGCGGTGCACCAGTAGATATCGCCGTCGTGATAGTCGAACACGTAGCGATGGGTCAGGGCCGCGTGCAGCAGATAGCCGCCGGTGGTGTGCTTGAGGCCCTTGGGCGCGCCGGTGGAGCCGGAGGTATAGAGGATGAACAGCGGGTCCTCGGCCCCCATCTCCTCGGCCGGGCAGTCGGTGGACTGCGGGTCGACCTGCTCGTGGAACCACAGGTCGCGGCCCTCGTGCCAGTCGATCTCGCCGCCGGTGCGCTGGACCACTAGCACCTTCTCGCAGACGTCGCTGCCCTCGCGGGTCAGGGCGGCGTCGACGTTGTCCTTGAGCGGCACCTGCTTGCCACCGCGCACGGATTCGTCGGCGGTGATCACCACCCTGGAGCCGGCATCCTTCACGCGCTGGGCCAGGGCGTCCGGGGAGAAGCCGCCGAACACCACCGAGTGCACCGCGCCGATGCGGGCGCAGGCCAGCATGGCCATGGCGGCCTCGGGAATCATCGGCATGTAGAGGGTGACGGTATCGCCGCGCTTCACGCCCATGTCCTTGAGGGCGTTGGCCAGCTGGCAGGTACGCTCGTGCAGCTGACGATAGGTCAGGGTCTTGGAGTCCTTGGGATCGTCGCCTTCCCAGATGATCGCGGTCTGATCGCCGCGGGTCTCGAGGTGGCGATCCAGGCAGTTGCTGCTGACGTTGAGGCGACCGTCCTCGAACCAGCGGATGTCAACGTCATGGGTGTCGAAGACGGTGTGCTTGATCTTGCTCGGCGCCTTGAACCAGTCGAGGCATTCGGCCTGTTCGGCCCAGAAGCCCTCCGGATCGTCCAGCGAGCGCTGGTACATGGCCTGGTAGGTCGCCTTGTCGGCCCAGGCCTTGCTGGCGAAGTCATCGGGTACCGGATAGACGTGCGGTTGATCACTCATGGAGTTGCCTCTGTCCTTGGGGTGGTCCCTTCAGGTTGACGATGCCGATCGCGGCGACCGGCGCCATAAGATGATTTCAGCATACTCCTCCGTTGACGCGCCTTCCCCTTAGACATTGGTATGAACGTTTTTCTTTTCTATAACAATACCTTAAGAGGGTTCATCAAGATCCCTTAGGCCCATATAGACCAAGGTCTCGGCACAATGTCGACAACGGTAGGCGCGCCCGGAGCGGGCCAGGTCATGGCGCCGCGCGGTGAAGGCGTGCTCGCGGCAGCCGCAGCGGTAGCGATGCGGCGCGGGGCTCGCGCGGCCGGTGTCGAAGCGATGGGTGGTGCGGGGCGCGAGCCCGAACAGCCGGCGCATCACGGTGCGCCATTCATGGCCGTGAGGCCTGGCCTGGGGGCCGCCCTCGAGGTGATGCACCAGCCAGTGGGCCATCTCGTGGGGCACCACCTCGACCAGAAAAGCGTGGCGATTCTCGTCGAACAGCACCGGATTGAAGCGCAGTCCGCCGCGGCCGAAATGTGCCTGCCCCGCCGAGCGGCCGCGCAGGTCCAGCCACACGCCGGGCCGCGGCAGGGCCGGATGCACCTCGCGGCACAGCGCATAGGCGGCCTCGACCCGCTCGCGCAGTGCCGCCCGCCCGGCCTCGGCATCGAGGCCGGCCAGCCAGTGCGGGTCGGGGTCGGGCAGCGCGGGAGCGGTCATGGGATGCTAGAATGGCGCTCCGTTTAGATGGCGTAAAGCCCCGCCGACACCAGCGAGTGAGAGACATGTCAGACGACAAGCCACAGCCCCTGCCGCTCCTCGACGACGAGGCCCTGGACCGCCTGGACGACTTTCTCGAGTCGGACGGCGTCGACGCCGACGCCCTGGACCTGATCGGCGCCCACGGTTTCCTGGTCGCCCTCGCCGTCTCGCCCAGCGACGTGCCCCCGGCCACCTGGGTACCGGAGCTCTTCCACGGCGAGCCGACCTTCGCCGACGACGCCGAGCGCGAGGAAGTGCTGGGGCTGCTGGAGCAGCTGCGTGCCACCGCCATCGAGGTCCTGGAGGGCGGCGGCCTGCCCGAGCTGCCGTTCGATCTCGAGCTTGGCGGCGTGCCGCCCGAGGAGACGCCGATCGGCGACTGGTGCGCCGGCTTCATGGAAGGCGTGTTCCTCGACGAGCCGGCCTGGTTCGCCGAGGACGAGGAGACCGCCGCCACCCTGCTGCTGCCCTTCATGCTGCTCTCCGGGCTGTTCGGCGACGAGCCGGACATGGCCGAGCTGGCCAAGGACGGCGACCGCCTCGAGAGCCTGACCGCCCAGCTGCCCGAGCTGGTGCTGGATCTCTATCTCCACTTCCGAGTGCCGCCGGAAACGCCCAAGCCCAAGCCGCGCCGCAAGCAGCCCGCCGGCCAGAGCAAGGGCAAGGGCAAGGGAAAACCGAAGCGCAAGAAGTAAGCTGGAAGACCGCATGAGCCCGACGACCTCGGGGTCACGGGTTTTCTTCAAGCTTCCAGCTTCTGCCCGCGAAGCGGGCGTTCTTCCAGCTCCGGGCGACGCCTGGCTAGCGCAGCCGCGTCAGCCATCCATCCAGGGTGCCGTACAGCCACTCCTTGAGGCGCTGCAGCCGCGGCCGGCGCGCCCAGGCCTCGACGTGAATCTCGCGGCTGGCAGCGAAGTTGCGCTGGAACAGCTCGGCCACCTCACCGGCCAGCCGTGCGTCATCCACCTCCTGATTGGCCTCCAGGTTCCACTGCAGGCTCCAGTGATCGAAGTTGCACGACCCCAGGCTGACCCAGTCGTCGGCCAGGGTGAACTTGGCGTGGATGAACGACGGCTGGAACTCGAAGATACGCACCCCGGCGCGCAGCATCCGCCCGTAGAAGCGCTGGCCGGCGTAACGCACCCCGGGGTGGTCGTGGCTGGCCCCGGGCAGCAGCAGGCAGACCTCCACACCGCGGCGGGCGGCGCGCACCAGACGACGCCGCAGGCTCAGGGTCGGCACGAAATAGGGCGTGCAGATCCAGATGCGCCGCTGCGCCCCGCTCACCCGCCGCTGCAGCGAGTGGCGGATCGCCTGGTAGCGATAGCCCTGGCCCCAGACCACGCGTCCACGCATGCCGTGATAGCCCTCGCGAACGGGGCTGTCGCCGCCCAGGCCGTGTACCAGCGCCGGCGCGCCCGCGCCGCGGCTCAGCGGCGAGTCCCACAGGCTCGAGAACAGCCGCACCCAGTCCGCCACCACCGGCCCCCGGATGCGCAGGGCCACCTCGTACCAGGCCTCGAGAAACTCGTCGACCAGGCCGAAGCCGCCGGTGAAGGCCACCTCGCCGTCCACCACCACCAGCTTGCGATGGTCGCGGGTCAGGTTGCGGGCCAGCGAATGCCAGCCCAGTGGATTGAACCAGCGCAGCGCCACGCCGGCCGACTCGAGCCGCCGGCGATCCTCGGTGGCGAGCCCCATGGCGCCATAGCCGTCGAGCAGTAGCAGCACCGTCACGCCGCGCGCCGCGGCGCGGCTCAGCGACTCGATCACCGCACTGGCCAGGCGCCCGGACTCCATCAGGTAGAGCTCGACCAGCACCGAGTGGCGGGCGCCATCAACGGCCTCGAACATGGCCGGCAGGAAGCGCGACGCCTCGGGCAGCAACTCGAACCGATTCCCCTCTCGCCACATGCCGTGCATGACGCCTCCCTGGCCATGATGACAGGCGGCCATTGACGCACGTTTGCCGAGGCGGGAAAAGCCGGACCGCCAACGCCTGACCCGGTGCGGCCGGCATGCGTATACTGGCCGCACATGCGACCACACAGGCAATCGGATGGCCGACTCCCGCTGGCGCCCGCTGCGCCGACTGCTCCATGCCTGGGTGCGGGTGCGCCACCGCGAACCCGCCCCCGAGGCGCTGGGCCTCGATCCCGAGCTGCCGACCGTCTACGTGCTGCCCCGCCCGGCGCTCTCCGACCGCCTGCTGCTCGAATGCCTGACCGAGCGCGACGGCCTGCCGTCCGCGGCGGTGCGTCGGTCCAAGGGCGATGAGGCACCGCCTCCCCTGCTGGCCCTGCCCGACCCGCGCCGGCGGCAGCGAAAACCGACCCTCCTGCGGCACCTGATCGAGCGCGGCGAGGACGTGCAGCTGGTGCCGGTGAGCGTGTTCTGGGGGCGCGCCCCGGGCAAGCGCTTCGGCCTCTGGCCGCTGCTGGCCGCCGACGACTGGCGGCTCACCGGGCGGCTTCGGCGCCTGCTGGCGGTGCTGGTCAACGGCCGCGACCTGGAGGTGCACCTGGGCGCACCGCTGCGCCTCTCGGAGCTGGCTGACGGACGCGATCCGGCCCTCCTCGAGCGCAAGGCCGCCCGCCTGCTGCGCGTCCACTTCCGGCGCGTGCGCGAGCGGGTGCTCGGGCCGGACCTGTCCCACCGCCGCACCCTGATCGCCGGCGTGGTGGCGAGCCCCGAGGTCCAGGCCACCATCGACAAGCAGGCCGGCGGCGACGAGGCCCGTCGGGAGCGGCTGCGCCGCCGTGCGGGGCGCTACGGCCGCGAGATCGCCGCCAGCATGAGCTACCCGGCGCTGCGTTTCCTCGACGGCCTGCTCGGCCGGCTGTGGCACCGCCTCTACGACGGCATCGACCTGCGCGGCATCGAGCGCGTCAAGGCGCTGGCCGGGCACCACACCCTGGTCTACGTGCCCTGCCACCGCAGCCATATCGACTACCTGCTGCTGTCCTACGTGCTCTACGAACAGGGGCTGATGCCGCCGCACATCGCCGCCGGCCGCAACCTGGACATGCCCGTGATCGGCCCCCTGCTGCGCCGTGGCGGCGCCTTCTTCCTGCGCCGCAGCTTCCGCGGTCAGCCGCTCTACGCGCGGGTCTTCGACGAGTACCTGCACCGCCTGCTGTCCCGCGGCCACAGCCTCGAGTACTTCATCGAGGGCGGGCGCTCGCGCAGCGGCCGGCTGCTGGCGCCACGCCCGGGCATGCTGGCCATGACCCTGGGTTCCTTCCTGCGTCGCCCCGCCGCCGGCCGGCCGCTGTCGTTCGTGCCGGTCTACATCGGCTACGAGCGCATCCTCGAGGAGGCCAGCTACCGGCGCGAGCTGGCCGGCGGCGCCAAGCGCAAGGAGAGTCCGCTGGCGCTGCTCGGCGTGCTGGGCAGGCTGCGCGAGCCCTACGGCCGGGTCACGGTGAACGTCGGCGAGCCGCTGGACCTGGCGACCTTCCTGGACACCCATCAACCGGACTGGCGCGCGGCCATCGGCGAGCCCCGTCCGACCTGGCGCGCCTCGGCGGTGTCCCGGCTGGGCGAGACCCTGGCCCGGCGCATCAACGCCGCCGCCACCCTCAATCCGGTGAACCTGGTCGCCCTGGGGCTGCTGGCCACGCCGCACCGGGCCATCGAGGCCGAGCTGCTCGAACGCCAGCTCGCGCTGCTGGCCGAGCTCAAGCGCCCGCGCCCCGGCGACGAGGGCCACCCCCTGCCCCCCGGCAGCCCACGGGACTGGATCGATCACGCCCGCGCCCTGGGACTGCTCGACTATCGACCGCACCCGCTGGGCGACCTGGTGGCCGCCGACGACCACCAGGCGGGCCGCCTGGCCTGGTATCGCAACAACGTGCTGCACCTCTACGCACTGGCCGGCCTCGTCGCCTTCGCCTTTCGTCATCAGGCCCGCCATGGCCGCGACGCTCTGGCGGCGCTGCTGGCACCGGGCTGGCCGGTGCTGGAGCACGAGCTGTCGATCGAGGCGCCGGCCGACTTCGAGGCGGCGCTGGACGCCACCCTCGCCCAGCTCGCCGAGGCCGGGCTGCTGATCGAGGAAGGACAGGGATGGCGACGCGCCGAGGGGCTGGCCGAGGCCGAACAGCTGCGCATGCTGGGACGGCTGATCCGTCCGACGCTGGAGCGCGGCTACCTGCTGGTCGCTGCCCTGCTCGGCGAGGCGCCGGGCCACTTCGACCACGACGGCCTGGCGAGTCACGCCCGCCAGCTCGCCGAGCGCCTGGCACGGCTCACCGGGCGCGACGCCCCGGAATTCTTCGACGCAAGGCTGTTCGACGGCCTGCTGGAAAGCCTGGAACGCGAGGGCTGGCTGACGGTCCGCGACGACCGCCTGCACTATGAAGAGACGCTGCGCGAGGCCGCGCGGCGCAGCCGGACGCTGTTCGACCCGGCGCTGCGCCATCGGCTGGAGCGGATCGCCGCCCGGCGGATCGCCGCGCGAGGAGCCTCCGGAGAGCATGCGGCGACGCCGGGCGACTAGCGGGGACTAGTCGCTCAGGGCACGATGGACATAGAGGTCGTAACGGCTGGTCTTGCCCTCCAGCACGTGGCGCGGCGCAGGCCCCTCGATGGGCGGCGCCTTGCGTGGCCGCTTGACCACCACCCGATGGGTCGCCACGTCCAGCGCCGCTTCCAGCAGCCTGGGCGCGTCGGCGTCGTCTCCGGCCAGCTCGCGGAACAGCCGCATCTCCTTCTTCACCAGCGCCGACTTCTCGCGATGGGGAAACATCGGGTCCAGATGGACCACCTGGGGCGCGATGGAAGACTGCGCCACCAGGTCGGCGAGCTCGCGGCTCGCGTCGCCATGGGCCAGGCGCAGCCGGGCGGCGATCTCGGCGGTGTCCGGGTCCGCCATGGCGCGCGCCAGGCCGTCCTCGAGCAGTGCGGCGATGGACGCGACCCGCTCGACCATCAGCACCTCGGCGCCGAGCGTCGCCAGCACGAAGGCATCGCGGCCGAGCCCCGCGGTGGCGTCCACCACCGAGGGCGTGGCGCCCTTGCCGAGCCCGCAGGCCCTGGCGATCAGCTGGCCGCGGCCGCCGCCGAAGCGGCGCCGGTGGGCCGCCTTGCCCTCGACGAAGTCCACCGCCAGCGGCTTTCCGTAACGCTTGGCATCGCCGGCCAGCACCAGCCGGCCGTTCTCGCGGCCGAGCCGCAGCGGCGGCGCCTCGCCCGACGCCAGCGCGTCGGCGTCGGGCAGCCCCCAGCGCGCGGCCAGGGCCGCGTCGTTGGCCGCGACCGCGCTCATCGGCTCTTCTGCCAGGCGACCTGGTCGCGCAGGTAGACCGGCTGCACCTCGGCGGCCGGGCGCCCTTCACCGGCCTCGAAGGCATCGGCGGCCAGGCGCACCATGTCCTCGGCGGCGGCCTCCTGGTCGGGCAGGCACAGGCTCATGCCGGCCTGCACGTCGGCCGGCATGGCGTCCCACAGGGTCCAGCCGGAGCCCACGCCGACCCAGTCGTGATCGGCATGGGCCTCGGGCAGGCGCAGCCGTTCGGGCGGCAGCACCGCCTCCTCGGCCAGGCACTCGACGCGGCCGTCGAAGCACTGCCAGGCGGCGGCGTAGATCTCGCCCATGCGCGCATCCAGCGCGGTGACCAGATAGCGGTAGCGATGGCGAAGATGCGCGCCCAGGGCCAGCGCCTGCAGGGTCGAGACCCCGAGCAGCGGGCGGTCGAGGCCGAAGGCCAGGCCCTGGGCGGTGCCGGCGGCGATGCGCAGGCCGGTGAAGGACCCCGGGCCATGGCCATAGGCCACCGCGTCCAGCTCGGCCGGGGCGACGCCGGCCTCGGCCAGCACCTCGTCGACCATCGGCATCAACCGGCGGGTATGGGCTCGGGGAGTGAGTTCGAAGCGGGAGATCACCTCGTCGTCGACGCCCTCGCGACGCCGCAGCAGGGCGGCGGAGCAGGCGCTCGAGGAGGCATCCAGGGCCAGCAGGATCGGCATGGGTCTCTAACGGTGCGGGAAGTGTCGGAGCATTATACGACAACGGCCCGCGCAATGCGGGCCGTTACCGATGCCATCGCCGGCGGCGATGGCTCGGAGCGCCGGGGACAGGTCGTAGAGGTTTTTTTGCCAGGGAAGGCAAAAGGTAGCGCCCAGGGAAGGGTTCACAGCGCCCCTCGAAGACCTGTCGCCGGACCCGCTCCAAGGACGGATCAGCTCTCGAGGGCGGCGATCACCTGCCCGGTGATGTCGTCGACGCTGCCCACGCCTTCCACCTTGTGGTAGGCCGGCGCGGCATCGGGTTCCTGCTGCGCCCACTGCTGGTAGTAGTCGACCAGCGGTGCGGTCTGCTCGTGATAGACGGACAGGCGATTGCGCACGGTGGCTTCGCTGTCGTCGTCGCGCTGGATCAGCGCCTCGCCGGTGACGTCGTCCTTGCCCTCTTCCTTCGGCGGATTGTGGTCGACGTGGTAGACGCGGCCGGAGGCCGGGTGCACGCGACGGCCGGCCAGGCGGTTGACGATTTCCTCGTCGGGCACGGCGATCTCGAGCACGTGATCGAGCTTCACGCCCGCTTCCTTCATGGCGTCGGCCTGGGGAATGGTGCGCGGGAAGCCGTCGAACAGGAAGCCGTTGGCGCAGTCCGGCTGGGCGATGCGCTCCTTGACCAGGGCGATGATGATGTCATCGGATACCAGGCCGCCGGTGGTCATGATCTCCTGGACCTTGAGGCCCAGCTCGCTGCCTTCCTTGACGGCGGCACGCAGCATGTCACCGGTGGAAATCTGCGGAATGCCGTAGCGCTCGCAGATGAACTGGGCCTGGGTTCCCTTGCCGGCGCCCGGCGCGCCCAACAGGATCACTCGCATCGAACTGCTCCTTGGAAGTGGTGGTGGATTCGAAAAAGAGGAGAAATGGAGAATAGCGAACCATACCGGGGCGACCGTCGTCACACAAGCGACACACGGGCCACAAGGCCCTGAGTGCGCGAGAAAATCCCGTGCGATCAAGGAGCTGGCGGTTCTAGCACTTTGGTATTCCCCGGCCCGGAAACGCCGACGGCGCCTTGCGGCGCCGTCGGTCGTGGCTCACTCGTTCTCGATCAGAGCAGCAGGCGACGGATGTCCGTCAGCATCTGGCCGAGGAAGGCGGTGAAGCGCGCCCCGTCGGCGCCGTTGACCGCCCGGTGGTCGAAGGAGAGCGACAGCGGCATGATCAGCCGCGGCTGGAAGGCCGCGCCGTCCCACACCGGCTTCATCGACGCCTTGGAGACGCCGAGGATGGCGACTTCCGGCGGGTTGACGATCGGCGTGAAGGCGGTGCCGCCGATCGAGCCCAGGCTGGAGATGGTGAAGCAGCCACCGGTCATCTCCTCGCGCTTGAGCTTCTTCGACTGCGCCTTCTTGGCCAGCTCCACGGACTCCTTGGCCAGATCGATCAGCGACTTCTGGTCGGCGTCGCGAATCACCGGAACCATCAGGCCGTCCGGCGTATCCACGGCGATGCCGATGTGCACGTACTTCTTCTGCACCACGGTCTCGCCGTCGCTCTTCAGGCTGACGTTGAACTGCGGGAACTTCTGCAGCGCCACGGCGCAGGCCTTGATCAGGAACGGCAGCGGCGTGAGCTTGGCACCCTGCGCCTCGGCCTCGGCCTTCATCGACTTGCGGAAGGCCTCGAGCTCGGTGATGTCGGCCTCGTCGAACTGGGTGACATGCGGAATGTTGACCCAGCTGCGATGAAGATTGGTGGCGCCCATCTTCATCAGGCGACCCATCTTCTTCTCTTCCACCTCGCCGAACTGGCTGAAGTCCTGGTCCGGGATCGGCGGAATGCCGGAACCGCCCTCGGCCGCGGCCGGCGCGGCAGCCGGTGCCTTGGCCTGACCCGACATCACCTGCTTGACGTAGGCCTGGACGTCTTCCTTGAGCACCCGCTCCTTGGGACCGCTGGGCTTGACCAGGGCGAGATCGACGCCGAACTCGCGGGCCAGCATGCGCACCGCCGGACCGGCGTGCACGCGCTTGCCGTCACGCGGCTTCTCGGCGCTGGCCGGGGCACTCGCGGGCGCGGCGGCCTTGGCCGGCTGTTCCGACTTGGCCGGGGCCTCGGCCTTGGGCGCACTCTGCTGCTGAGGAGCGGCCTTCGGCGCGGCGCCGGCGGTCTCGATGTAGCCGATCAGGTCACCTTCGGAGACGGTGTCGCCTTCCTTGACGGTCAGCTCGACCAGCTTGCCCGCGAACGGGCTCGGCACGTCCATGGTGGCCTTGTCGGACTCCAGGGTGATCAGCGGGTCTTCCTCGGCCACCTCGTCGCCGACGCTGGCGGCGATCTCGATCACCGGCACGTCGCTGGAACCGGACAGGTCCGGCACGCGAACCTCGCGACGCTCGGGCTCGCCGCTGGCTTCCTCGGCCGGGGCGGCCTCGGCGGCCGGAGCCTGCTCGGCGGGTGCGGACTCGGCTTCCTCGGCCGGCGCCTCGTCGGCGCCACCGGCGATCTGGATGGTGCCGATCACGTCGCCTTCGGAGACGGTATCGCCTTCCTTGACGGTGAAGCTGGCGATCTTGCCGGCGTGCGGGCTCGGCACGTCCATGGAGGCCTTGTCGGACTCCAGGGTGATCAGGGTGTCCTCGGCGGCCACCTCGTCGCCCTCGGACACCGCGACTTCGATGATCTCGACGTCGCTGGCGCCGCCCAGGTCGGGCACGGTGATGTCCACGGTCTGGCTGCCGCCGGACGCGGGCTTGGCGGCCGGCGCTTTCGAGGAGGGCTCGGCGGCTTCGGCGGGCTGCTCGGGCTCGGCGTCGCCGCCGCCCTCGACCTCCAGCTCGACGATGTCGTCACCCTCGGAGACGGTGTCGCCTTCCTTGACCAGCACCTTGACGACCTTGCCGCCCTTGGGCGACGGCACGTCCATGGAAGCCTTGTCGGATTCCAGGGTGATCAGGGAGTCCTCGGCGGCGATGACGTCGCCGACCGCCACCGCGATCTCGATGATTTCCACATCGGTGTCGCCACCGATGTCGGGCACTTTGATGATTTCGCTACTCAAGGTCGCGCTCCTTCAAACTCTTCACGGGGCGGGCCTTTCGACAGGCCCGCCATGCCACCGGTCGGTCGACGCCTCAGACAGAGAGCGGGCTCGGCTTGCTGGGGTCGATACCGTACTTCTCGATGGCCTCGCCGACGACCTTGCGATCGATCTCGCCGCGGTCGGCCAGCGCCTTGAGCGCGGCCACGGTGACGAAGTAGCGGTTGACCTCGAAGAAGTGACGCAGCTTCTCGCGGGTATCGGAGCGGCCGAAACCGTCGGTTCCGAGCACATGATAGTCGGTCGGCACCCAGGCGCGGACCTGGTCGGCGTACAGCTTCATGTAGTCGGTGGAGACGATGGCCGGACCCTCACGGCCTTCCAGGCAGCGCGTGACGTGCGGCTTGCCCGGCTCGTCGGCCGGATGCAGGAACGCCTGACGGTCGACTTCCAGGGCCTCGCGACGCAGCTCGTTGAAGCTGGTGACGCTCCAGATGTCGGCGCCCACGCCCCACTCCTCGGCGAGCATCTCGGCGGCGGCCTCGACCTCGCGCAGGATGGTGCCGGAGCCCATCAGCTGGACCCGCTTGTCGCCCTGGGTCTCGCGCAGCAGGTACATGCCCTTGATGATGTCGTCGGCAGGGACCTCCTCGAGGGCCGGCTGCTCGTAGTTCTCGTTCATCACCGTCAGGTAGTAGAAGCAGTTCTCCTTGTCGGCGAACATGCGCTTCAGACCGTCCTGCACGATGACCGCGACCTCGTGGGCGTAGGTCGGGTCGTAGCTGCGGCAGTTGGGGATGGTCGAGGCCTGGATCAGGCTGTGACCGTCCTGGTGCTGCAGGCCCTCGCCATTGAGGGTGGTACGACCGGCGGTGCCGCCGACCAGGAAGCCGCGCGCCTGCATGTCGCCGGCGGCCCAGGCCAGGTCACCGATGCGCTGGAAGCCGAACATCGAGTAGTAGATGTAGAACGGCAGCAGCGGCAGCCCGTGGTTGCTGTAGGAGGTCGCGGCGGCGATCCAGGAGGACATGGCGCCGGCCTCGGTGATGCCCTCTTCGAGCACCTGGCCGGCCTTGTCCTCGCGGTAGAACATCAGCTGGCCCTTGTCCATGGGCTCGTACTTCTGGCCCTCGGAGGTGTAGATGCCGAGCTGACGGAACATGCCTTCCATGCCGAAGGTCCGCGCCTCGTCGGGCACGATCGGCACGACCTGCTTGCCGAAGCCCTTGTGCTTGACCAGACCGTTCAGGATCCGCACGAAGGCCATGGTGGTGGAGACCTCACGGCCCTTGGAGCCGGCGGTCTGGGAGGCGAAGATCTTGTCGTCGAGACCCGGGATGTCGAGCGCCTCGAAATCCGGGTTGCGCGCCGGCAGGTAGCCGCCCAGGCGCTCGCGCTGGAGATGCATGTACTTCATCTCCGGGCTGTCGTCGCCCGGCTTGTAGTACGGCATCTCGTTCTCGATGGCCTCGTCGGACACCGGGATGCCGAAGCGGTCGCGGAAGCTCTTGAGCACGTCCTGATCGTCGATGGACTTGATCTGGTGCGCTTCCATGTCGGCTTCGCCGCCAGCGGCCCCCAGGCCGTAGCCCTTGACGGTGTGCGCCAGGATCACGGTGGGACGGCCGCTGTCGTTGTGGAAGGCCTCGTGGTAGGCCGCATAGACCTTGAACGGGTCGTGGCCGCCGCGGTTGAGCTTCCAGATGTCCTCGTCGGACATGTCCTTGACCATCTCGGCGGTTTCCGGGTACTTGCCGAAGAAGTGCTCCCGGGTATAGGCGCCACCGTTGGCCTTGCAGTTCTGGTATTCGCCGTCGACGGTCTCGTCCATCAGCTTCTGCAGGACGCCCTTCTTGTCCTTCTCGAACAGGGTATCCCAGTGGCGACCCCAGACGACCTTGATGACGTTCCAGCCGGCACCGCGGAACACGCCCTCGAGCTCGTCCATGATGCGGGAGTTGCCACGCACCGGGCCATCGAGACGCTGCAGGTTGCAGTTGATGACGAAGTTGAGGTTGTCGAGCTTCTCGCGGCTGGCCAGGTGGATCGCCCCCAGGGTCTCCGGCTCGTCGCACTCACCGTCGCCCAGGAAGGCCCAGACCTTGCGGTCCTGCATCGGCTGCAGGCCACGCTGGTCCAGGTACTTCATGACGTGGGCCTGGTAGATGGCCATGATCGGGCCGAGGCCCATGGACACGGTGGGCAGCTGCCAGTAGTCCGGCATCAGCCAGGGGTGCGGATAGGAGGACAGGCCGTCGCCGTCGACTTCCTGGCGGAACTTGTCCATCTGCGCCTCGGTGAGGCGCCCTTCCAGGAAGGAGCGCGCATAGATGCCCGGCGCACTGTGGCCCTGGATGAACACCAGGTCGCCCTTGAAGTCGCCGTTGGCCGCGCGGAAGAAGTGGTTGAAGCCCACGTCATAGAGGGTCGCCGAGGACATGAAGCTGGCCAGGTGGCCGCCGATGCCCTTGTTGGCCTTGTTGGCCCGGGTCACCATCGCAGCCATGTTCCAGCGGATCAGCGAGCGGATACGACGTTCCATGAAGAGATCGCCGGGCATCGGCGCCTCGCGGTGCACCGGAATGGTGTTGCGGTGCGGCGTCGTGACCGAGAAAGGCACCTGCATGCCGTCATGGCGATAGCGATCCGCCAGGCGGGTCATCAGATACCGGGCACGTTCCTCGCCCTCGCGATCCAGTACCGATTCCAGGGAATCCAACCATTCCGCGGTTTCGACCGGATCGAGATCTTCTCTTGTCTCAAGACTCATAGACGTCTCTCCGAATGACGTTGGGGGCAACAGCCCCCAGCAAGGGGGTGTGGCGCATGATGACGGTCATGGAAGGATCACCTCCATGCCGGAATATTTCTGTTGTAGTCGTTTTACAAGTCAGCACGACTAAAGTCGGCGGGTGCGCCGACGATACCGCAAACGCTGCCGACTGCCAATTGAAGCAGACATGGAAAGCCTTTTCAAAACTTTGAAATCGGATGCCAGTTCCCGTTTCCTGCTGAATCGAGCCAGATCGACGGCGTTATCCGATTTCATCGCCGCTTCGCCGACACGTTTCCTCGACACGCCATGGGCTTTTATAAAACAGTTTTATTACGAAAGAATGGCCGTGGCGGCCAGGCGCTGGCGAAAATAGGCCCAGTCGAAGGCCGGCCCGGGGTCGGTCTTGCGTAGTGGCGCGACATGGGCATGGCTGGTGATGCGCGCCTCGCTCATCGCCGGATAGCCCGCCAGCAGCGCTCGGGTCGCCCGGGCCAGGGCCTCGTACTGGGCCGCGGTATAGGGCGAAACCTCGTCGCCCTCGAGCTCGATACCCACCGAGAAGTCGTTCAGCCCCTCGCGCTCGACCCCGCCGTCCCGCCAGCGCGAGCGGCCGGCGTGCCAGGCCCGATCGTGGAAGGGCACGAACTGCACGCATTCGCCGTCGCGACGAATCAGCAGGTGCGCGGAGACCCGAAGCCCGGCGATCTCGGCGAAGAACGGGTGGGCGTCCGGCTCCAGGCGATTGGTGAACAGCCGCTCGATGGCATCGCCGGCGAACTCGCCCGGCGGCAGGCTGATGGAATGCAGCACCAGCAGCGAAACCTCGCCGGCCGGACGTGCGTTGTGGTTGGGCGACGGCACCCGCCGGGCATCCGCCAGCCAGCCTTCGTGAATCGGCATCTTTCCCCCTGACGTCGGTCCTGACCTTTCCCCTATAATGAACGCCCCTAGCTTCCCCGCACAGAGACCACGCCACCATGCATTATCAGGACGCCCTCGCCGAAGAGATCCGCAACAGCGCCGCCCGGCTGCTGGCCGAGGACGTCGGCCCCGGTGACATCACCGCCGAGCTGATCCCCGAGAAGGAGTGGGCCCGGGCCCGGGTGATCACCCGCGAGCCGACGGTGCTGTGCGGCGTGGCCTGGGTCGACGAGCTGTTCCGCCGCCTCGACGCCCGGGTGGCACTGCGCTGGCAGGCCGCCGACGGCGACCGCCTCGAGGCCGGGGCGCCGCTGCTCGAGCTGGAGGGGCCGGCACGCAGCCTGCTCACCGGCGAGCGCGCGGCGCTGAACCTGCTGCAGACGCTGTCCGCCACCGCCACTCGCACCCGGCACTACGTGGACCTGCTGGACGGCACAGGCGTGGGCATCCTCGACACCCGCAAGACCCTGCCCGGCATGCGCCTGGCGCAGAAATACGCCGTGACCTGCGGTGGCGGCCTCAACCACCGCATCGGCCTCTATGACGCCTTCCTGATCAAGGAGAACCACATCGCGGCCTGCGGCGGCATCGCCGCGGCGGTCGAGGAAGCCCGACGCATCGCCCGCGACCTGCCGGTGGAAGTGGAGGTGGAGACCTTCGAGGAACTCGACCAGGCGCTGGCCGCCGGCGCCGACATCATCATGCTCGACAACTTCTCGCTCGACGACATGCGCGAGGCGGTGCGCCACAACGAGGGGCGCGCCATCCTCGAGGCTTCGGGCAACGTCGACGAGACGACCCTCCAGGCCATCGCCGAGACCGGCGTCGACCGCATCTCCAGCGGCGCCCTGACCAAGGACGTCAAGGCGATCGACCTGTCGATGCGCTTCCTGGAACAAGGCGCCTAGGCGGCGCCCGACTCAGGCCGGCTGCGGCGCCAGCGGCTTCTCCAGGCGCCGGCGCGGCAGCCGTTCGCCGCCACGCTCGACCCATTCCTCGCGCACCCGGGACCAGCCGCGGCGCTCCAGGCCATCGGCCATCACCAGGCTGGCGTCGATGCTCAATCGCTCGCCACCGCGCTCGCGCACCAGTCGCTCGGCGTGCCCCAGCAGGGCACCGCCGATGCCGCGCCGGGCCAGCGACGGCCAGACGTAGAGCGACTCCACATGGCCGCGGGGCAGATCCAGCTCCAGGAAGGCCACGCAGCGACCGTCACAGGTCGCCACCAGGGTGGTGTAAAGCGCATGCCGCGCCACCCAGGCACTGCCCTCGCGGGGCAGCACCGCCGCCCAGGCCTCACGGGCGGCCAGCGTGTAGTGGCTCATGGCGCCCTGCATGACGGCATGATGGAAGACCTCGGCCTGATCGCCGCCGTCCTGGGCGCGAGCCTCGCGGTAGAGAATGCGCGGCGCCGCGTCGTGCGGAGATTCGAACTGACCCATGAGGGACACCCTGCGAAGATGAAGACGCCCAGAGACTACCGAAGCGATGCCGCCGCGCCAATGCCCATGGCAGGGGCGGCGCATCATCGCCCCGGCGACCCGCGGACGCGCGCATGAACGAGACGCCCCGAACCTTCGACCTGACGCCCATCGGACGCATCGAGAGCGACTACCCCGACAAGTTCGGCATTCCCCGCCAGCCGGGGCTGGCCGACGCCGCCCGGGCCAGCCTGGTGCTGACGCCCCCCCACGACGATCCGCTGGCGGTGCGCGGCCTGGAGGCCTTCAGCCACCTGTGGGTGACCTTCGTCTTCCACCTGAGCCCCGAACGCTGGACGCCGCTGGTGCGGCCGCCGCGCCTGGGTGGCAACGCGAAAGTGGGCGTGTTCGCCAGCCGCAGCACCCACCGCCCCAACCGCCTGGGGCTGTCGCTGGTCGAGCTCGAGGGCATCGACACCGACGACGGCGTGCGCCTGCGGCTGCGCGGCGCCGACCTGGTCGACGGCACCCCGGTGCTCGACATCAAGCCCTACCTGCCCTGGGCGGAATCGCGCCCCGAGGCCCGGGCCGGCTTCGCCCCCGAGGCGCCGAGCGCCCTGCCCGTGCGCCTGACGCCGATGGCCGAGGCGGCGCTGGCCGCCCGCCCCGACGGCGCCTCGCTGCGCGCACTGATCCAGCAGGTGCTGGCCCAGGACCCACGCCCCGCCTATCGCCGCGGCGCCGAGGAACGCATCTACGGCGTGCGGCTGCGCGACGTCGACGTGCGCTTCCAAGCCCTCGCCAGTGAGACCGGCGAGACAGCACTGGAGGTCGTCGAGATCGTGGCGGCGTAGAGGCAGAGAGCAGGAACACAGGCTTTCATGGGGTCAGACCCCGGCCAGGCCATCCTGCCTGTGGTCGCGCACCTCGCCTGCCGCGGCGAGACCGCCGGGGTCTGACCCCATGACGGCACCACTCCGGCGCGCATCTCGCCTATGCCGAGTGCCGGATGTCAGAAACGACGAAGGGCCCCGCAGGGCCCTTCGTTCGGCATGGCAGACGTCTTCAAGAGAAGTCGACGCCGATCCGCTTGCCCACCTCTTCGTAGGCCTCGATCACGCCGCCCAGCCCCTGGCGGAAGCGGTCCTTGTCCAGCTTCTCGCGGGTCTCGGCGTCCCACAGGCGGCAGCCGTCCGGGGAGAACTCGTCGCCCAGCACGATCCGGCCCTGGAACACGCCGAACTCGAGCTTGTAGTCCACCAGCAGCAGGTCGCCGGCGGCGAACAGCGCCTTGAGCACCTCGTTGACGCGAAAGGTCAGCGCCTTCATCTCGGCCAGCTGCTCCGGGGTCGCCCAGCCGAAGGTCTCGGCCAGCGACTCGTTGATCATCGGGTCATGCAGGGCGTCGTTCTTGAGGAACAGCTCGAAGGTCGGCGGATTCAGCTCGCTGCCCTCTTCCACGCCGAGGCGCTTGACCAGGCCCCCGGCGGCGATGTTGCGCACCACGCACTCGACCGGAAGCATGTCCATGTTCTTGACCACGCACTCGTTGTCGCCGAGCAGGCCCTCGAAGTGGGTCGGGATGCCGGCTTCCTCGAGCTTGCCCATGATGAAGGCATTGAAGCGGTTGTTGACCTTGCCCTTGCGCTCCAGCGACTCCATGCGCTCGCCGTCGAAGGCGCTGGTGTCGTCGCGGAAGTGCAAGATCAGGCGATCCGGGTCATCGGTGGCGAAGACGGACTTGGCCTTGCCGGCATAGAGTTCTTGGCGCTTTTCCATGGGAGCCTCCACAGGCAACAGTCAGATGGAATTCTGGAATCTCAGGTGATCGCCTGCCAGTCCAGCCCCTGATCCTGGGCCGCCACCGTCAGGCGCGAATCGTCGCCGTCGAGCAGTGGCACCAGGGCCTCCAGGGCCAGCTCGGGGCGATTGTTGTGTTCGGAAAGGTGCGAGCAGACGATGCGCTGCAGGCCGTCCAGCCCCAGCCGCCGCAGCAGCCAGGCGGACTGGGCGTTGGCCAGGTGTCCCCACTGGCCGCCGACCCGGCGCTTGAGACTCGGCGGGTAGGGGCCGGTCTCCAGCAGATGGACGTCGTGGTTGCACTCCAGCACCAGGGCGTCGCAGCCGCGGAAGGCCTCGACCACGTGCTCGCTGGGATGGCCCAGATCGGTGAGCAGGCCCAGGCGGCGACCGGCGGCGGCCAGCCGGAACTGCACCGGCTCCCGGGCGTCGTGGGGCACCGTGACCGGGTCGATCTCGATGCCCTTCACGGCGAAGCGCGCCTGGGGGGTGATCCAGTGCCGGTGCGGCACCTCGCCGAGCTTGCCCGACAGCCAGGTGCCGGGCGTGAGATAGACCGGCACCTTGTGACGCCGCGCCAGCGGACCGACCCCGCGGATGTGATCGCCGTGCTCGTGGGTGACGAGCACGGCATCGAGCTGGCGAGGATGGAGGTCGAAGCGCGCCAGGCGACGCTCGGTCTCCCTGAGACCGAAGCCGCAGTCGATCAGCAGGCGCGTCTCGCCATCGCTGACCAGGGTGGCATTGCCCTTGCTGCCGCTGCCGAGCGAGGCGAACTGCAGCCGCCGCGTCGCGACCTCCGTCATCAGCCCAGCAGGCCCGCCACCCGCTCGAGCAGCTCGCGACGATCCTCGTCGGACAGCTCGCGGTCGTCGGCGGAATCGGCCTTCAGCACGGCACTCTGCGGCCCCGAGGCCTCGAGCGACAGGCGAATGCGCTGGGGGTCCGCCCCGCCGAAGCTGGTCAGGGTGTCCCAGATTCCCTCGCTGCGAGCGCTGAGCGTCAGGTAGTCGACCAGGAAGGTGCGGGCCTCGGCATCCTGCTCCAGCAGCTCGCGACGCTCTTGCACCGCGAAGTCCGCCTCGAGCTGGTAGCTCAGCTCGGCCCAGGTGCGATCCACGCCATAGGGCAGCTCCAGGCGCCATTCACCGCCGGACCGGGTGAGCAGCGGATTGGCCTGATCACCGGGGCGCTGGACCGCCAGCGAGGAGGCGCTGGCGGTGGCACCACGGGCCTCGAAGCGACGCTGCAGGGCGCGCAGGCAGCGCTGCTGGGGCGAACCGCCCTGCTCGCAGCGCAGCTCGCTGGCCCCCTGCTGCAGGCCGGGCCGGACGCTGAGCCGCGCCTGATCGGTGACCAGCAGGCCGCGGTTGGCGTCGCGCTGGACGACCGTGAGGCCACGCTCGGCCACGAAGTCCTCGAGCTCGGACCAGACGACGCTGGGTGCGGCGCCGATCACCAGCCAGCGCTGGCCGGCCGCCTCACGCAGCGCCACGCCGCCGGCCTGCACGCCGCTCCCGGCGCCCAGGGCGCGAGGCGGCGGCACGCGAAAGTCCTCACCCTGTGAGACGAAGCTGCCCTGCGCTTCGGGAACCGGCATGGCATTGCCGAAGCGGCGGTCGTCGCGGGCATCGGGCAGCACCAGGGGGGCGCTCGACTCGGCGTCGACGTAGTCGGTGCCACGGTCGTCGTAGTAGCCGTCGCGGGCACAGCCGGCCAGGGCCAGCGCCGCCACCAGCGGCATCCATTTCAGCGCAGAGCTCATGCGTCCACCTTGCTCAAGTTGTCCAGGTCGCGGCGTCTCGCGCCGCGTCAGTCGTCACTCTCGGTTCGTCGACCTCAGTCGTCGATCACGCCGGCCAGCTGCAGGGCCTCGCTGACGGTGGAGTGGTACTTCTCGGAGAGCCAGGTCAGCGGCAGACGGATGCCCGCCTCGGCCAGCCCCATGCGATTCAGCGCCCACTTGACGGGAATCGGGTTGGCCTCGATGCCAAGATTGGTGTGCAGCGGCATCAGACGGGTGTTGATCTGGTGCGCCTTCTCCGAGTCGCCGGCCACCGCCGCGGCGCACAGCTCGTGCATGGCGCGGGGGGCCACGTTGGCGGTCACCGAGATGTCGCCGTGGCCGCCCATCAGCATGAAGTCGCAGGCGGTACCGTCATCGCCGGAGTAGAGCATGAAGCCGCTGCCCTTGAGGCGAGCGATCAGGTCCTCGGCGCGCTCCAGGTTGCCGGTGGCATCCTTGAGGCCGACGATGTTGTCCACCTCGGCCAGGCGCAGCACGGTCTCGTTGTAGAGATCGGAGCAGGTGCGGCCGGGCACGTTGTAGAGGATCACCGGCAGGTTGCTGCCCTCGGCGACGGCCTTGAAGTGCTGGTAGAGGCCTTCCTGGGTCGGCTTGTTGTAGTAGGGGCACACGGACAGGCAGTAGTCCGCCCCCACTTCACTGGCATAGCGCGCCAGCTCGACCGCCTCGGAGGTGGCGTTGGCGCCGGTACCGGCGATGACCGGCACCCGGCCACCGACCTCTTCCACCACCGCGCGGATGACGTCGAAGTGCTCGGCGAACGACATGGTGGTCGGCTCGCCGGTGGTGCCCGCCGCGACGATGGCGTCGGTGCCATTGTCCAGATGGAAATGGACCAGGGCCCGCAGGGCTTCCCAGTCGATATCGCCGTTGACCTTCATCGGTGTCGCCAGCGCGACGATGCTACCCGTGATCATCCTCGTCTTGTCCTCTCGCTGCCTGCCGGCGACCGCAGGGCTCGGCCGCCAAGAAAAACCCACCCTCGCCCGTGGGCGCGATGCCAGGGGCCAAATGGTACTCAGGGCTCGAGAGCCTGTACAGCGGCGACTTTACAGTCGCCAGCGGGTTGCGTGTAATCATGACGTTCATTCCCCGATTGGAGCCCCATCATGAGCGTCAGCCTCGGTCAGCCGGTGCCCGACTTCACCGCCACCGCCACCGGCGATACCACCCTCAGCCTCTCGGAACTGCGCGGCCGCCAGGTGGTGATCTACTTCTACCCCAAGGCCAGCACTCCGGGCTGCACCACCGAGGGCGGCGACTTCCGCGACCGCAAGGACGCCTTCGACGCCGCCAACACCGTGATCGTCGGCGTTTCCCGGGACGGCATCCGCGCCCAGGAGAACTTCAAGGCCAAGCAGGACTTCAACTTCACGCTGCTGTCCGACAAGGACGAGGCGGTGTGCCAGCTGTTCGACGTGATCAAGCTCAAGAAGCTCTACGGCAAGGAACACCTGGGGATCGAGCGCAGCACCTTCCTGATCGACGCCGAGGGCAGGCTCGCCCGGGAGTGGCGCAAGGTGAAGGTCAAGGGCCACGTGGACGAGGTCCTCGAGGCCGCCCAGGCCCTTCACGCCGGCGAACCGGCAGCGAGCGAGTAAGCCAGGCGAACGCGCCGTCCCGGCCGGGACGGCGCAGCGCTGTCAGGCCTCGTCGGCGCCGTTCGGGGCGTGGTGGGCGGCCTCTTCCTGGCGATGCTGCTGAATGCCCCGCGGCCAGGCATACACCAGCGCCTTGAGCAGGGTCGCCAGCGGGATGGCGAAAAAGATGCCCCAGAAGCCCCACACGCCGCCGAAGAACAGCACCGCCAGAATGATCGACACCGGATGCAGGTTGACTGCTTCGGAGAACAGCACCGGCACCAGCACGTTGCCGTCCAGCGCCTGGATCACCCCGTAGGCGATCAGCACGTAGAGGAACTGGTCGCCGACGCCGAAGTGGAAGCCGGCCACCGCCGCCACCGGCACCGTCGCCACCGCGGCGCCGATGTAGGGCACCAGCACCGACAGCCCCACCAGCACGCCGAGCAGCGCCGAATAGGGCAGCCCGAAGAAGGCGAAGGTGAAGAAGGCCACGCCGCCGACGATCACGATCTCGGTGACCTTGCCGCGCACGTAGTTGGCGATCTGGGCATCCATCTCCTGCCATACCCGGGTCATCAGCCCCCGCCGGCGCGGCAGCAATGACACCGCGAAACCCACCAGCCGGTCGCGGTCCTTGAGCATGAAGAACACCAGGATCGGCACCAGCACCAGGTACACGATCAGCCCCACGATGTTGCCCAGCGAGGCCAGCGACAGCGTCAGCGCCCGCTGGCCGAGCTGGGTCACCTCGCGGCCCGCCATCCCCACCCAGTCCTGGATCTGGGCCGGCGTCACCAGGTCGGGATAGCGGGTCTGGAGATCGGCGAGCAGCTGCTGGCCGCTGGCGAACATGCGCGGCGTCTCCTGAAGCAGGTTGACCAGCTGGGTCCAGATCAGCGGCAGCAGCACCAGCGCCATGGCCAGCACCACGCCGACGAAGCCCAGATAGACCAGCATCACCGCCAGGAAGTGCGGTACCCGTCGCCGGGTCAGGGCATTCACCCCGCCCTGCAGCAGGAAGGCGATGACCAGCGCGGTAAGGAAGGGCGCCAGCATCTGGCCCAGCCAGATCACCACCGCGAAGCCCAGCACCAGGACCACCAGCAGGATCACCGCCTCTTCGTCGGAGAGATAGTGATCGACCCAGCCGCGCAGCAGCGAACGCAGCGTCATGAGGAGGCCTCCCCGCCCTTGCGAATCCAGTAGTGATAGACCTCGCCCCGCTCCTCGCGGGCCGGCATCTCATGGGCGCTCTGGGCGATGAAGGTCTCGAAGTCGCGCCAGGAACCGGCATCGGTGGCCATCACTTCCAGCACCTGGTCGGGCGCCAGGCGCGACAGCGCCTGCTTGGCCTTGAGCAGAGGCAACGGACAGGAAAGCCCTCTGGCATCGAGGACGTCGTCGGGTTGCACAGCCATGTCGTCTCCCGCGAGAATGCCTGAAGCCGTCGCGCTCATCGTCGCGAACGGCATGAATGCCTGCGATTTAAAGGCACTTTCCCCGCTGAATCAATGTCGGAGGGAACACCCCCAAGCGCCCGACGACCGAGGATGGCCATGCTGCGTCGCCCCCTGCCCTGCCTGACCGCCATCACCCTGAGCCTGGCACTGAGCGCCCCGACCGCCGGCCAGGCGCTGTCGCTCGAGCTGCCGGATCAGGCCGCGTCACCCTCGACCTTCGACGACTCGCCGACCTTCGAGCTGCCGAGCCTGACCCAACGTGACACCCAGGCGGTCAGCGGCGAGGAAACACGGCTCGGCCGCGCCTGGCTGCGCCAGTTCCGTGCCCACGCCCCGCTGTGGCAGGACCCGCTCGCCGAGCACTACCTCTCCTCGCTGGTGGCCAGGCTGTTGCCCTACAGCCAGGTCGGCGGCATCGACCCGGTCATCACCCTGGTCGCCAGCGAGCGGCTCAACGCCTTCGCCGTGCCCGGCGGGGTGATCGGCGTCAATGCCGGGCTGTTCGCCTTCGCCCAGGGCGAGGGGCCGCTGGCCTCGGTGCTGGCCCACGAGCTCGGCCATCTCTCGCAGAACCACTACGCCCGCGGCCAGCGGCGCGCCGAACAGACACGCCTCCCGGCCATGGCCGCCATGCTCGCAGGCATGCTGCTCGCCGCCGGCGGCGGCGGTGACGCCGGCATCGCCGCCGCCATGGGCTCCCAGGCCGCCCTGTTCCAGGACCAGCTGGCCTACTCGCGACGCTTCGAACGCGAGGCCGACCGCCTGGGGCTGCAGACGCTGGCCAACGCGGGCTACGATCCGCAGGCCATGGTCGAGATGTTCCGCGCCATGCAGCAGATGGCGGCCCTGCAGGGCGGGCAACCGCCGGAATTCCTGCTGACCCACCCGGTCTCCGAATCACGCATCAGCGACGCCCAGGCGCGGGTCGCCCAGCTGCCGGCCGGCGACAACCGCCGCGATGACACCGAATACCAGATGGTCCGCGCCCGGGCCCTGCTCGCCATCCACGACCAGGAACCGCGACAGGCGCTGACGCGGCTGCAGCGCGACGACGCCCCACCCGCGGCCCGCCGCTACGTCACGGCGCTGATCGACGCCCAGGAAGGCAGGACCGACGCGGCGCTCTCCACCCTCGAGGCCCTGGCAGCACAGTGGCCGGACCTGGCCCTGCTCCCGGCCACCGCCGCCGAGGTCGCCCTCGACGCCGGCCGGGTGGACGACGCCATCCGCCGCAGCCGCCACCAGCTGCGACTGATGCCCGGCTACGCGCCGGCGGGCCTGCTGCTGGGCGAGGCCCTGCTGCAGCGCGATCCCGGCGAGGCCTACCGCGTGCTGCGCGAACTGGCCGCCCGCCAGCCGGAGAACCCCCAGGTCTTCACCCTGCTGGCCGAGGCCGCCGGACGCAGCGGCCACCGCGCCTGGGGGCATCTCGCCCGAGCCGAGCAGCTGCAGCTGACCGGCCGCATCGACCGCGGCATCGAACAGCTGGAGGTCGCGAGCGACATCGCCAAGATCGAGGGCGACCCCAATACCCTGGCCCGCGTCGAGCAGCGCCGCGAGGCCTTCGTCGGCTACCGGGAGACGATGGAGAAGTTCAAGTAGCCGGAAGCTGGAAGACAGGGCAAAACGCAACGCCCCTGGACGCGCGTCCGGGGGCGTTTTTTCTTCCAGCGTCCAGGCACGAAGCGCCGCTCTTCAAGCGCCGGGCGACGCCTAGCGATTGAACTCGAGCATCCGCGTGAGCGGCTTGAGCGCGGCCCGGCGCAGCTCGTCGCCGACCTGGATCTCGCCCGTGCCCTCGCGCAGCGCACCGGCCAGGTTGTCCAGGGCGTTCATCGCCATCCACGGGCAATGGGCGCAGCTGCGGCAGGTGGCGCCGTTGCCGGCGGTGGGCGCCTCGAACAGGGTCTTCTCGGGCACCGCCTGCTGCATCTTGAAGAAGATGCCGCGGTCGGTGGCCACTATCAACTCCTCGTTGGGCAGCTCCTTGGCGGCCTTGATCAGCTGGGAGGTGGAGCCCGCCACGTCGGCCAGCTCGACCACCGAGGACGGCGACTCGGGGTGCACCAGCACCGCGGCGTCCGGGTACAGGCCCTTGAGGTCCTCGACGCCCTTGGCCTTGAACTCCTCGTGGACGATGCAGGCACCGTCCCACAGCAGCATGTCGGCGCCGGTCTGCTTCTGGATGTAGCCGCCGAGGTGCTTGTCCGGCGCCCACAGGATCTTCTCGCCGCGGGCCTGGAGGTGTTCGATCACCTCCACCGCGATCGACGAGGTCACGACCCAGTCGGCGCGCGCCTTCACCGCCGCCGAGGTGTTGGCGTAGACCACCACGGTGCGATCGGGATGCTGGTCGCAGAAGGCACTGAACTCGTCGGCCGGGCAGCCCACGTCCAGCGAGCAGGTCGCCTCGAGCGTCGGCATCAGCACGCGCTTCTCCGGCGACAGGATCTTGGCCGTCTCGCCCATGAAGCGCACGCCGGCCACCACCAGGGTGTCGGCCGGATGACGGGCGCCGAAGCGAGCCATCTCGAGGGAATCCGCCACGCAGCCGCCGGTTTCCTCGGCCAGCTGCTGAATGGCGTCATCGGTGTAGTAGTGAGCCACCAGGACGGCGTTGTTGGCCTCGAGCAGACGCTTGATCTCCTCGATGCGGGCTTCGTCCTCGGCGGGAATGCGCGTGGGGCAATAGGAACGCGCCAGCTGCTCTCGCAGCTCGGCACGGGAAGTCATGATCGTCATCGTGTCTACCACTGTGACCGGCAGGGGCTCCCCCTGCATTGCACCAGGTGCCGACACGCGTGCGCTCCGCACGCCGCGACACACCGTGGGTCAACCGCGGCGTCTTCCGCCCTGGCCAACCCGCCTTCATTCTAGCCGGAATACGCGCCGAACGCGTCCTGCAAGACGAAAGGACAGTCGTCGAGCATGACGCCGTCCCGCCGCCCTTGCAAGGCGCGCCACCGACCGGGCGCGCACGAAAAACGCCCCTGCCTCAGGGAGGCAGGGGCGTCGAATCTGGTGGGTCGTGTAGGATTCGAACCTACGACCAATTGGTTAAAAGCCAACTGCTCTACCAACTGAGCTAACGACCCATGATGCATGGCGGCTCAGTCGCCATGAATCCAGGTTCGGTTGGTGGGTCGTGTAGGATTCGAACCTACGACCAATTGGTTAAAAGCCAACTGCTCTACCAACTGAGCTAACGACCCTTCCGAACGGGTGCAGATAATACGGATATGCCCCCGGCATGGCAAGCGCTTTTTCACCTTTAGGCGAATTTTCTCGCCTGCCGGGGCGGGCAGGCCCGCGCGCCTTGCTAACGACGCGACTTGGGCTTGCGCATCGCCTGCACCGGACGACGCTTGTTCTTGTCGCGGCTCCAGCGGTTCTTCTCGTCCGGGGTCAGCTCAGGCACCTTGCGCGCCGGCAGCCCGGCCATGCCGGCGAGGTCGTCGATCTCCTCCTGGGAGAGCTCGACCCATTCGCTGGCCTTGGCCCGCTTGTCGAGGAAGATGTTGCCGTAGCGCACCCGCTTGAGGCGGCTGACGGTCAGCCCCTGGGATTCCCACAGGCGGCGCACCTCGCGGTTGCGGCCCTCCATGATCACCACGTGGAACCAGGTGTTGATGCCCTCGCCGCCGAACTCCTGCACGTCGGTGAAACGCGCCGGACCGTCGTCGAGCATCACGCCCTCGACCATCGCCGTGACGTGGGACTGCTGGACGTCGCCCATCACCCGCACGGCGTACTCGCGCTCGATCTGGGTCGAGGGGTGCATCAGCCGGTTGGCCAGCTCGCCGTCGGTGGTGAACAGCAGCAGGCCACTGGTGTTGATGTCGAGGCGGCCGATGGCGATCCAGCGCTCGCCCTTGAGGCGCGGCAGGCGATCGAACACGGTGCGCCGCCCTTCCGGATCCTTGCGGGTGCACAGCTCGCCCTCGGGCTTGTTGTACATGATCACCCGCCGCGGCACCTCCTCGGCGGCGCGCAGCGTCACCGGGCGGTCGTCGAGGGCGACCTTGTCGCGGGGCTCGATGCGGTCGCCCAGGGTCGCCACCTGGCCGTTGACCTTGACCCGGCCGTCGGCGATGGCCGCTTCCATCTCGCGGCGCGAGCCCATGCCGGCCCGGGCCAGGACCTTCTGCAGTTTCTCGGTGGTGGTGCTCATCAGTCGTCAGTCTCGCTGGTAGTGGATTCCGCCCCCGGGGCAGCGTCATCGTCGACGCGGCCCCGGGCACGTTCGGACAGGCGGGCTTCGAGATCGGCGAAGCTCAGGCCTGTCCGCTCGGACGCCGTCCCGGCGTGGTCATCGTCGGCCGTCCCGGCCGTCGTCTCGCCGACCGCGGGCTCGGAAGCCTCGGCGGCGGTCGTCTCTTCATGGGGGGCGTCGCGGGTGGCAGTGTCGGCGCGATCGTCCGTTTCCGCCACTTCCTCATGATTTTTTTCGTCCTGCGCCCGTGCCTCGTCCTGGCCCGCCTCGTCTTCATCGACGGGCTCGTCCGCCTGGGCCAGCAGGTCGTGCTGGGGCGGCGGCGGCGTGTCCTCGAGGGTCTGCTCCGCCTCCTCGAAGCCCTTGAGCTCGTGCATCGGCGGCAGCTCGTCGAGGGTCTTGAGGCCGAAGTCGTCGAGGAAGCTGCGGGTGGTGGCGTAGACCGCCGGGCGACCCGGCACGTCGCGATGCCCCACCACCCGCACCCAGCCGCGCTCGACCAGGGTGCGCATGATCTGGCCGCTGACGGTGACGCCGCGCACCTCCTCGATGTCGCCGCGGGTCACCGGCTGGCGATAGGCGATCAGCGCCAGGGTCTCGAGCAGCGCCCGGGAATAGCGCTGCGGGCGCTCGTCCCACAGCCGCGAGACCCAGTTCGAGAGCCGCGGCCGGATGCGTAGCTGGTAGCCCGAGGCCGTTTCCAGCAGCTCCATGGCGCCGCGCTGGTGACGCGCCTCCAGGCGCCCCAGGGCCTCGCGCAGGGCGCGCCGGGGCGGCAGCTCATGGTCGTCGAACAGGTTCTCCAGACGCTCCAGCGACAGCGGCTCGCCGGCGGCGAGCAGCGCGGCCTCGAGGATCTCGTCCAGGGCATCGGGGATTTCCATGGCGGTCATGGCGACTCGCTCCCTTGGTCGTCGTCATCCGCGAAGGGGCTCTCCCCTTCTGGCTCGTCGTCAGCGTAGGCGTCTTCTTCTGCCTCGTCGTCCTGCGGACCGCCCCGGGCACGCACGTGTATCGGCGACAGCGGTGCGTTCTGCACGATCTCGATCATCGACTCCTTGGCCAGCTCGAGGATCGCCATGAAGGTCACCACCACCCCGGCGCGACCCTCCTCGAGGGTGAACAGCGCCTCGAAGGCGGTGTAGCGCTCGAAGTCGAGCCGCTCCATGATCGCCAGCATGCGCTCCCGGGTGGAGAGCGTCTCGCGGCTCACCTGGTGCGCCTGGTTGAGCTCGGCGCGACGCAGGATGCCGGCCAGGGCGCCGAGCAGCTCGTCGAGCTCGACGTCGGGATGCACCACCCGGCTCTCCAGCGGCGGCAGCGCCGCCCGGGCCGGGAACCAGTCACGCCCCAGCCGCGGCAGCTCGGCCAACGCCTCGGCGGCGTTCTTGAGCCGCTCGTACTCCTGCAGGCGGCGGATCAGCTCGGCGCGTGGGTCTTCCTCGTCCTCGTCGCCGCCTTCCTTCGGCGGCTTGGGCAGCAGGGTGCGCGACTTGATCTCGGCCAGCATCGCCGCCATCAGCAGGTACTCGCCGGCCAGCTCGATCTCCATCGCCTTCATCAGCTCCACGTACTCGATGTACTGGTGGGTGATGGCGGCCACGTCGATGGCCAGGATGTCCAGGTTCTGGCGCCGGATCAGGTACAGCAGCAGGTCGAGCGGCCCCTCGAAGGCCTCGAGGAAGACCTTGAGCGCCTCCGGCGGGATGTAGAGATCCTCCGGCAGCTCGGTGATCGGCTCGTCGAACAGCCGGCCCAGCACCGCGGCGCTCTGGCTGAGCGCCTGCGCCTCGGCGTCGCTCGCCCCGGCCCCCTCGGCGACGGTCGGGTCGGCGGGGGACCCCGGGGCGTCGTCGGGTGTCTCGGTGGACGGGGGCGTCTCGCTCACGCGGGGCAGGCCTCCGGTAGCTGGTGGGGCGGCGAATGATCGACCGCACAGTCTACCAAGCGGCGAGGATCAGGGTAAGCCGTGACTCATCCCGCTTCGGCGGCGAGGCGATAGCGGCCGGTGTAGTCGAACAGCTTGCGCCGCACCTGCCAGTGGCGGCCGGCCTTGCGGCCGATCACGAAGTCCGGGGCGCGCAGGCGGTGCTGTTCGGCGACCACCTCCTCCGGCGTGGTCGGCGACCAGCGAGTGCCGGGGGCCCGCAGGTGCTCGCGCAGGAAGGCCGCGGCGAAGGCGCCGCGCTGGGCCGGCGTCTCCAGGGCGAACCATTCGGCCAGGGTGGCGCCGTCCTCGTCGTGGTAGACGACCTTGAGCCGCGGCAGGCCGCGGCCGTTGACGGTGGCCTCGAGCTGCATGCCCGAGACGCGCAGTACCCGGGCGTCGCGAAGCTTGAGCGCCTCGCGCAGCTTGTCGTCGGCGTCCACCAGCAGCGACTCGCAGCCGTGGCAGCGCCGCGCCGCGGTGTCGTTCTCGGCGCCGCACTGATCGCAGACCTTGAAGCGGAAACGGAAGCTGCACTGCTGCCTCTTGCCGGCGCCCGATGCCATGCCATCCCCGCCCTCTTCCTCCACCAGCCCCTGACAGCGGCGACCGAAGTGCTCGATGACGATCTCGCCGTCGCGCCGGCCCCAGAACAGGTTGGCGTGGCCGCACTGCGGGCACTCGACCTGCACCGGCTCGGTGTCGCCGGCGGGCCTGGGGCTGCCCACCTCGGGGGCGTAGAGATCCCAGGGATTGCCGGCGTAGTCGAGGATCAGGCAGTCGCGCTTGCCCGGCGCCAGGCGCAGGCCGCGGCCGACGATCTGCTGGTAGAGGCCCACCGATTCGGTGGGCCGCAGGATGGCGATCAGGTCCACGTGGGGCGCGTCGAAGCCGGTGGTCAGCACCGCCACGTTGACCAGGTACTTGAGCTCGCGAGCCTTGAAGGCCTGGATGATTGCCTCGCGCTCGGCGGCGGGGGTGGCGCCGGTGATCAGTGCCGCCTCGTCGGCGGGCAGGTAACCCATGATCTCCTCGGCGTGGGCCACGGTGGCGGCGAACAGCATCACCCCGGCGCGCTCGGCGGCGTGGGCGATCACCTCCTCGAGGATCGCCGGCGTCGCCCGGTTGCCGGCCGCCACCCGGTTCAGCTCCGCCTCCTGGAACAGGCCGCCGCTGCCGGGCGCGAGGGCCGAGAAGTCGTAGCGCTCCACGGCGGCATCGACCAGCCGCGGCTCGGCCAGATAGCCCTGCTTGACCATCAGCCGCAGCGGCTGCTCGAACACGCAGTCGCGGAAGAAGCAGTCGTCGTCGCCGCGCACCATGCCGTGATAGTGACGGTGATAGAGGAAGCCCTGGCCCAGCCGGTACGGCGTGGCGGTCAGGCCCAGCACCTTGAGCCGCGGATTGCGCTCGCGCAGATGGGCGATGACCCGCCGATAGCTGGAATCCTCGTCCAGCGACACCCGATGACACTCGTCGATGACCAGCAGCGTGAAGGCACCCTGCCCTTCGCAAGGCGAGCCGAAGCCGTCGAGGTTCCTCACCACCGACTGCACCGAGCCGAACACCACCTGGCGGCCGCTTTCCTTGCGGCCCAGGCCGGCGCTGAAGATATCGGCCTCGAGGCCGTAGGCCTGGTACTTGGCGTGGTTCTGCTCGACCAGCTCGCGCACGTGGGCGAGTACCAGCACCCGGCCGCGGGCCAGGCGCGCCAGCTCGGCGATCACCAGCGACTTGCCGCTGCCGGTGGGCAGCACCACCACGGCGGGGTCGTCGCCGGCGCGGAAGTGCTCGACCACGCGGGTCACCGCCTGCTGCTGGTAGGGGCGCAGGCTGGGCGGAGCGGTTTCGGTCATGACGGGCCTCTCAACGATGCAGGCGCCATCTTAACGAGCGCGCGGGTCCGCGTCAGCGCGAAGCGTCGTTCCAGCGTGAGACTTGACCCGGACAGGCTCTGCCATGCTATCTAGGAGACATGTCACCTTCCTCGTCGACACAGGAGAGTCGCCCATGAAAGTGAAGACCAGCCCCGAGTGCCCGAAGTGCGGCAGCCGCATGAAACGACTGCCTCCGGGGCGTCAGGACCAGTACCACGTCTACTGCGATGACTGCGGCCACGACTTCGGCCGCTACGACTACCTGCAGGCCCAGTTCAAGCACCTGCTCGACGACGTGGAAGCCCATCTCAAGGAGCAGGAGCGCTCCGGCGACGACGCTTCCTGACCTGATCCGCCACCGACGGCGACCCCGCAAACGACGACGCCCGGGCCAGTGAACTGACCCCCAATCGTTGGACGGTTGGTTCTCTTAACCG